>NZ_JBHFLM010000108.1:0-26325 GCF_041928655.1 Pelatocladus sp. BLCC-F211
GACGCTGTTTGGAGTTCTTCCCCAATCTTCCTGGGATATCTGCTCTAGCTGATTGGCGCACTTGTGTTCCATTCCACTTAATTTATCAGATTTTGAGCTTCATTTTTGGCTATCTCTCTTCTACCCCCTGAACGGTTACGATAATTTAAACTTGCGTTGCAGCGATCGCGGTAAATCTTCAAAAGCGATCGGAACAAAACCAAATTTATGATAAAAATTTGCTAGGCGCTGACCTAAACACTCCAAATATAGCGGTTGAGTCGCACTGTGGATTAAATGCTGAGTCAAAATACTCCCCAAGTTGCGATCGCGCCAGTTTTGCTTAACTACTAAACTACCAAGTTCTTGAGCGCCAGAAAAATTACGTAGTTGTCCACAAGCCACTATTTTTTGTTCACATTCAATTACCCAAAATTGTTGCCAAATTAATTGTGTCGGGTCAAGTTTTGCTGATAGCACCAACCACCGAATTGACCAGATATCAGCTGGAGTTGCTTGGCGGAGAATACAACCAGTTGGTAAAGATAAATTTTCTTTTTTCATGATTAAATTTGACACGAATCAAATTAAATTCGCATTATTTTTGTTACTAGTTAGCAATCAATTTTTAACTGCTCATTTTCATCAGTCATAAATGATTAATCATTAATTTTTGCTTAAACAATAAAAGTGTAAAACATTACAAATAAACAAAGACAAACAAATAATTCTTAGTAGAAGTTACTGTTTTTAATTTTTATAATCATAAAATCTTAGATTAACCATTCTGTTGACCTTTCACCCAAATCTAGAGGGATACTAACAGCTTTACCGAGTCGTGGACGTTCTCGTGTTTCTTGAATAAATTCTTGTACCTGTGCTGTCCCACCTAAGTAATTTAAATAGCTAGCAATACTTTCCAAATGTTCTTGGTACTCAGCCTCACTGAGGGGAAATGAAGCTTGTTCTAAATATTTCCACATTACTTGCAAAAATATTTTACCTTGAGTGCGGCGCAGTTGAACATCATAAGAGCGCCCCCACTTTTCTAGCAGCAGTTGACGTAATTGTTGTCCTGTCATGGTTATTCTCAATTATATTTTACATTTAGTTATGATGTTAAGTTCAGTTACTCAAGTATGATAAGAATATAAAGAAATGTAATGCTACAAAACAAGATGCTAGAAATATCTTGACAAGAAAACTGGCGTCTTTGTGGGCATGGGCATCAAAAAATAGACATGAGTTCCTGGATAATTAGAACTCAAGTCAAATTTGTTTACAAAATACACCTAGAACGCGTAGATTATGGCTCAATTTTCCGAATCAATGGACGTACCCGATATGGGGCGCCGTCAGTTCATGAATCTTCTGACTTTCGGAACTGTAACAGGAGTTGCCGCAGGGGTATTGTTTCCCGTTGTCAAGTATTTCATCCCACCTGCTAGTGGTGGTGCTGGCGGTGGTACAACAGCCAAAGATGAATTGGGTAACGATGTCAGTATCAGCAATTTTTTAGAAAGCCATAATGCGGGCGATCGCGTTCTGGTTCAGGGACTCAAAGGCGACCCCACCTATATTGTGGTAGAAAACAAAGAGGCGATCGCCGATTACGGAATTAATGCTGTTTGCACCCACTTGGGTTGTGTTGTACCTTGGAACGCTGCTGAAAACAAGTTCAAGTGTCCTTGTCACGGTTCTCAATATGATGCAACCGGTAAAGTAGTTCGCGGACCTGCACCACTTTCTTTGGCTTTGTCTCACGCTTCTACACAAGAGGATAAAATCGTCCTCACCCCTTGGACAGAAACTGACTTCCGTACAGGCGAAGAACCTTGGTGGAGCTAAAAGTCTTGTGAATTGTCCAAAGTCATTTGTCATTATCTAATGACCAATGACCAATAACCAATGACATATTTATTCAGAGAAACTAGTCCTTAAGAGATGAGAAAAGCCTTGAAAAGCGCGAGACTAACTCGTAGTGCTAGAGTAATTACCAAAACATTGCTCGTTGCGATCGCCTGCGTGACATTCTTCTTCAGCAGCGATCTAGTCCTTCCCCAATCAGCCGCCGCCTATCCATTTTGGGCGCAGCAAACCTATCCAGAAACACCCCGCGAACCGACGGGAAGGATTGTTTGTGCTAACTGTCACCTAGCGCAAAAGCCTGCGGAAGTAGAAATTCCCCAATCAGTTCTACCTGACACAGTATTTAAAGCGGTAGTAAAAATTCCTTACGACACGAGCGTTCAGCAAGTAGGCGCAGACGGTTCCAAAGTTGGTTTGAACGTCGGCGCTGTGTTGATGCTACCAGAAGGCTTCAAGATTGCTCCTGAGGATCGCATTCCTGAAGAATTAAAAGAAGAAGTAGGCGATGTTTACTTCCAGCCTTATAAAGATGGTCAGGACAACGTGCTTCTTGTCGGCCCCATCCCTGGCGAACAGTACCAAGAAATAGTCTTCCCAGTTCTTTCCCCTGACCCCACCAGCGACAAGAACATTCACTTCGGCAAATATGCAGTTCACTTAGGTGCTAACCGGGGACGCGGACAAGTTTACCCAACAGGCGAAAAGAGCAACAATACTGTTTACACAGCTTCTGCTGCTGGCACAATTACCAAAATTGCCAAAGAAGAAGATGAGTATGGTAGCGCTAAATATCAAGTCAGCATCCAAACTGACTCTGGCGAAACTGTTGTCGATACAATTCCTGCTGGCCCTGAGTTGATTGTCTCTGAAGGACAAACTCTCAAGAGTGGAGACGCTTTAACGAATAATCCCAACGTCGGCGGTTTTGGTCAAGACGATACAGAAATCGTACTGCAAGATCCCAACAGAGTGAAATGGATGATTGCATTTGTCTGCTTGGTAATGCTTGCTCAAGTTATGTTGGTTCTGAAGAAGAAACAAGTTGAGAAAGTCCAAGCGGCTGAAATGAATTTCTAAATTTTGATTGGAATTATCAAGTGAGGACAGGCAAGATGCCTGTCTTTTTTTATATTGAAATGCTATGTTATAATATTTATTATAATGAATAAAACTTACTTACATGGCTGATAAAATTTATCCCATAGCTCATGCCAAGATAGGTACTCAAGACGGATTTCGTCTACCCCGCGCCTTTTCCAAAGACTACCCTCATTTAGTTAATGCTTCTGGTTATATAGAAGTATTATCTGACAATACATTCTTAGTAAGATTGGATACGGAAGAGACAGAGAATACAGATGAAACTGAATCATTAATGTTGAGCTTATTTCTCGACTTTCTAATGAAAGATGCAATCAAAAATCCCTCAAAGCTTATCCCTTATACACAAGAAATGAGTGATGAAATTGATGATTTATTAGCAGACGTAGAGTTAGATTCATGAATTCATTCACTGGTCATGGATGGATAATCTTTTTTTACCCATTGTTTAATGAACAATGGGTAGAATTGTCAAATCGAGTTCGTATTTTAAAAACTAAGTTAACTAAAGAAGAATTTATTAAACATCCAGATGCCAAGTTATTAAAAGCATTAAATGTTGGTATTAAACAAAAAATACCTCAAGATCCTTTTGCTTCCTACTTTGTTTTACAAAAACCTTTACAAAAATATGGTTGTCTCAAAAAGATGGGACTACCTAAAAGATATAGATTGTTCTTTAGAGCATTTAAAGAACCAAAAATTATTATTATTCTTTGGTTAAAATTTCCACGTAAGGAAGGGGATAAGAAAGATTGTTATCAAGTTTTCTCTAAAAAAGTAACGAATGGAGAATTCCCTGAAAGTATTGATGAGTTGCTAGCTGAGTGTCAAAAAGAAGATTCTCAAGAAGAAAAAGAAAATACAGCCAATGATTAATAAAGATACTGCCGAACATTATATATGGGGCAATAACTGTCATGGTTGGCATTTAGTTAAGCAAACCGATTTAAGTGTGATTCAAGAACTTATGCTTCTAGGAACTGCGGAAGTTAAGCACTATCATCAGAAAGCACGACAGTTTTTCTTTATTTTATCCGGTGAAGCAACTATAGAAATAGCTGGAAAGCGACAAGTTTTGCACCAACATGAAGGTGTGGAAGTTCCGCCTGGTGTTCCCCATCAAATATTTAACGAATCACAGCAAGATTTGGAGTTTTTGGTGATTTCCCAACCTCCTAGTCATGGCGATCGCACTGTATATAAATAGACAAAATCAAGTTACTTGCTCATTATTAGTTTTATTTCTAAATAAATTTTAAATTTTTTGTTTTAAGGCTTTATTTCTAATCTCACATAATGATATACGATCGCCATAGACTACAAACACATTAACTCAGACCCCAGTGCAAACTGACAAAATCTTCTATAGTTTATTTCAAGCTTTCCCCAGTATATTTTTTGCCATCATTGGCAATACAACAGCCAATGTCGATGCTTATGAATTTGTCTCTATCGAACTTAAGGAAACAGCTTTTCGGATTGATGGTGTGTTTGTCCCGGTAATTGAAACTGCCACACAGCCAGTTTACTTTGTCGAAGTTCAGTTTCAACTAGATGCTACTTTTTACAGGCGCTTCTTCGCAGAAATATTTCTCTACCTCAAGCAAAATGCATCTGTGAATTTTTGGCGTGCGGTTGTGATCTATCCTAAACGGAGTGTAGAGCCTGAAGATCAACAAGCGTATCGATCGCTGCTTGATAGTTTGCAGGTCCAGTCTATTTATTTAGATGAGTTGGGTACAGCAGCAGAAAACTCTCTTCAAATTGCAATTGTCAAGCTAATTATAGAAAGGGAAGAGACAGCCGTTGAGCGTGGTAGAGAATTAATTTTACAAGCCAGACATGAACTAACGGATGAAGCTATCCAAAAGCAAATTGTAGAATTAATAGAGACCATCCTGTTGTACAAATTTACCCAGTTAAGTCGAGAGGAATTAGCAGCGATGTTGGGCATAGATGACGAATTCAAAAAGACAAGGATGTATCAATCAATAGCACAAGAAGCCAGACAGGAAGGTTTAGCAGAAGGTTTGGCAGAAGGTTTAGCAGAAGGTTTAGCAGAAGGTAAGCAGCAAGGCAAGCTGGAAGTTATACCCCGCTTGTTGGCTTTGGGGTTAAGTGTAGAACAAATAGCCCAGGCTCTAGATTTAACTGTAGAGCAAGTTCAACAAGCATCAGGTAATCAAAGCAAATAGCGATCGCTCCTTTTTCCTCTATAAATATAAGAAGCGATCGCCTTGTACCACCCAGCCTACATCTTACCTTTTTGCATTACTTCCTGAAGATGATGGCGGATCTCTTGTGCTGGCTCAATGTCAGACTGACACAATTTTTGGAACAACTTTACACAAGGCTGAAGTGTGGAATACCCGATCTTTTTTTCGGTATCCACACCATGACCTATTTGTTGAGATTCGGTTACATTTATTTACATAAAGACATAAAAGTTAAATAAAGAGCTAAAAACATATGATTAGTATTTTGATTGGATTATTCGTTGTTGGTTGGGTAGCAGCTTCCTTACTGGGTTCTATGGCTTATTTCTTGGGAGAACAAAGAAAGCCTATCCACGAACGTAACTGGCGCTCTGAATCTTTTGAAAAATTGGCTAAATCTATCACTGGTAAAGATATAGACTATAGCGATCGCACCCCTGCTTATGGGATGGATGCTTACGTCAGCAATACATTACCCAACTAAAGTGCAGACATTTGGGTTTCTTCAACATAAATTTGGTTGATTTGAGAGTATTTAGATATCCCCAGTTATTCAACTGGGGATTTTGTTTTTCAAAAGCCCAATAAAGCCCTAATAGTTTAAACCCGTTTCAACGGGTTAAGTTGACTAAGGGCTAGTTTTTAAAGTTTGAACCGTTAATACCTGGGGTGGTGTTGCGTCTGGTGGATAGAGGAAATCTACTTGTACTAATCTTTTGTCGCCCGGTTTCATATTTAATACTACTAAGGGTTCTCCAGACTGACCGCGCTTTTGTACCAAATGCACAAACTGTGTTTGCTGCTGACCTTGATCATCTTTGTAGCCTAAGCGGACTGTCCCACGGAAAAATACTTGTTGGGCTGGTGTACTCAAAAAGCGTAACCCTGGTTTGACTAACTGGTCTTCTTTTAGGGGTGTCTGCATAGATATAGTTACTTTTTGCTGTGTCTGGGTGTTGTTATGTAGTGGAAACTTCAGGTTGTATTGTATACCGTAATTTCCATGAGCTAGATAAGCTGTGTCAGGATAGCGGACTAACATGGGCGCACTTTGAATTTGCTCGGTTCCTAAAGTTCCACCAGGGACAGTACTTAATGCATAAGAATAAGCTTGACCCGGTTGAGGAATCGTCAGATATTTGGATTTAGCACCATCTGTAATAAAAGCCCGCCAAAAAGAACCGTTTGCTACGCCAGCGACACGTCCATAAACTGTAGGTTTGTCGGTTTTTTCTAAAGGAGTAGGGGTTTTATCTCGCGGCCCGGATAAGTTACCGTTATTGAGTAAATTTTCCCATTCTTCTAAATTAGGTGGGCGATCGCTACCATCAGGATTAGTTTTTGCAAACATCGCCAAACTAGCTGCGTAGACAGTTCCACTACTATGCAGACGAATCAAAGCAGATCGACCATTTAAAGGTGGAGTGAGTCCTTTGACTGGAATTGGTGCATTCAACAGCATCTGACTTTCCCCTGGTGGAATGACAATTTGGGGAGGGAAAATATCTTGGCGACGTCCACGTAAGACATCATTCATCACGCGATCGCCCGGGCCAGCAAAAACATTTCCTAAAAGATTTCGAGTTAAAGATGGTAATTCTACAAAAGGTGCATCTGGTTGACTTAAATAAGTTGCGCCTTGAAACACATTAATCTTTACTGCTTGTTTACCTGGGTTATGTAGGATTATCCCTAGATAAAGCGATCGCAAGTCATTTGGGGTAGGTGCTTCAGCGACATGATGGGCAAAAATATCAAATCTTCCCTTAAAAGGATAGTTGAGATGTGCGGCTGGTACTTTTTTCCCTTTATTAGGAAATGTAGACAAAAGAATTCCTTCTGTCATTACCTTTTCTGGACTATTGCTATTAAAGGTTGGTATTTTATCCAGTTTTCCTGGTAAAGGACGTACTTGTTGAGTTTGTACTATTTCTTCAGGTAGTGATGGTGGCAGAGGAGTTGTTTGAGCGAGAGGAATAATGAGTAAGATTGGTAACATATACCTAGATGAATTTTTCTACAAACAGACGCAAAAGATTTTATCAAAGTGCCACACTGTGAATAATTAATAAAAAATCAGCAAGTATTGATGGCAAATTTTCTGTAGTCAAAATAGAAACGTGGATAAATATGCAAGGAATTTTTCATTGGGACTATCGCAGGTCATCTAGTACTGAATAATTTAGACCTTCAACAGACAAATTTGTCGCAGTCATGGCTAATCTCAAAATTCCCTGTCTTGACTACCAATTGCTTTAAATTCACCGTTGTTGACAACACAGTTTGACCAAAACCAGTGTTGGATTCCACACTTAATTGCGTCTGCTTTTGGGTCATGCCACAGCAGATAATCCCATCTGGCCATAGTTCTGCGATTTTTTCCAGTACTTGAGTCTTGGCTAGTTGCACATCCACAGGCAACAATCGCACCCAAGTTAAATCATGAGATATCGAATCAAGTTTAGCTAGTCAAATCAATCAATCATGATCAGAATTTAATTGTTGATCAGGTAGCCAAGTTGCAAAATAAATTAATAGCAACCTTCTCGTCATTACGAATATTATTTAAAATAGAATTACCCTCCATAATAAATTGACAGGGAGCAAGTTAATGGCGGTTATAGCAGTCGTGGACTATGACATGGGGAATTTGCACTCAGTCTGCAAAGGTTTAGAAAAAGCTGGGGCAACTCCGAAAGTTACAGATTCAGCAAAGGAATTAGAAAGAGCAGATGCGATAGTATTACCGGGAGTGGGTGCATTTGACCCGGCAGTACAACATTTAAGATCGCGGAATTTAGAAGCACCCATCAAGGCAGCGATCGCATCTGGCAAACCCTTTTTAGGTATTTGTTTGGGACTACAAATTTTGTTTGAGTCCAGTGAAGAAGGCTGTGAACCAGGACTAGGAATTATTAAAGGAAAAGTGCGACGCTTCCGTCCAGAAGCAGGAATTACTATTCCCCACATGGGTTGGAATCAACTCGAATTGACTCAACCAAAATGTCTTTTATGGGAATATTTAGCGCCTCAACCCTGGGTATATTTTGTCCATTCTTATTATGTTGACCCCGCCGAACCTCAAGTCCGTGCTGCTAATGTCACTCATGGTAGTCAAACTATCACTGCTGCTATTGCCTATGAAAACTTAATGGCAGTCCAGTTTCACCCAGAAAAATCTTCTAATATCGGATTGCAAATTCTGTCTAATTTTGTTGCTCAAGTCCGCGATCGCGAAGAAATTGCTGCTTAAAATCAAGTTAATTTTTGTAAATATATCCCATCACTTCACCTGTTTTATCCTCTCCACCATTCCTGATCAGAATGATGGAAAAATTTTGCCATAAATGTGGTGGATTGTTATTTAATGGAACAGGAATTAGTTAATATTTTACCTGAACCACTTTTTGTGATCATACAGTTAGAGCGAAAGTGAGTTTGTACTGAAGTCTGCGTTAATATTGACCCCTAACTCATGGCTCTGAGAATTTACGGAAGTCGTCCGTTAAAAACATTACCAGGTAAAGATACCAGACCCACAAGCGCGCGGGTCAGAGAAGCTATATTTAATATTTGGCAGGGAACGATTGAAGGATGTCGCTGGCTAGATTTGTGTGCTGGTACAGGTTCGATGGGTGCAGAAGCATTGTGTAGAGGTGCAACAAGTGCGATCGCGATCGAACAATCCAGCCGTGCCTGTGCAATTATCCAACAAAACTGGCAACAAGTAGCGAAAGATCAACAAGAGTGGAAAGTGCTGCGCGGTGATGTAGTGCAGTGGTTACCAAAACTAGCTGGACAACAGTTTAATAGAATTTATTTCGATCCGCCTTATGCTAGTCAAGTTTACCAGCCAGTACTAGAGGCGATCGCATCTTACCAATTATTAGATTCTGATGGGGAAATAGCAGTCGAACACAGTCCCCAAAATACAGCACCAATAATTCCCGGTTTAGAAATTTACCGTCAAAAAATTTATGGTAACACGGCTGTTACTTTTTACACAACACAGGAAAAGGGAGACAAGGAGGACATGGAGAATCAGGAGGACACGGGGACATGGGGAATTTAGAAAAATACTCTCCGCGTCACCACGTCTCCCATTCCCCACGTCTCCTTAATAAAAATTAACCTCCCAACTCGTTGGGGCGTTTGTATTGCTTATAAGCAGCGTAGAACAGTCCACTTAGAGTTACGAAGATTAGACCCAGAACAATACCGTCTAGCAGGGGTTCAACCACTTGATATCTCCTTGTTGCAGTTGTTAAAGATTTATTTCCTGTTCCCAATCTTACCAAATTTGGCATCAATCCCATGTCTGAACATGGTTTTAGGCAACAAAAGAATATAGAAAAATAGATGTTGTGCTTGCAAATACAATCAAAGAAATTTTAAGCTATGTGTATGAAATGAAAATTTTTTGTACACCTAAACTTTGACAGCAAAAAATTTGGATAACCAAATTACCCAACCTAAAAATATCATTCAGCGAATCGCCTTGATGGCTCTGGCGATTTTGCTAGCGCTTCTCTTGGGGATTTTTGCTGTTCGCATAGTCAGAGCTTCCGATCCCTATGTCAAGACAGTTCTATCCCTGACAGGTGATCCAGTACAGGGACATGCCATCTTTCAAATCAACTGTGCCGGTTGTCATGGTTTGGAAGCAGACGGTCGAGTCGGCCCTAGTCTACAAGGAGTCTCTAAACACAAATCCCCCTATGGTCTAATTCATCAAGTCATCAGTGGTGAAACTCCTCCTATGCCAAAATTCCAGCCTAGTACTAAAGAAATGGCAGACCTGCTTAGTTACTTGGAAACACTTTAAGTAGAACGGCGTAAATAATTAAAGGTTTGTAGTAAGGACTTTAGTCCTTATTTGAGGACTAAAGTCCTTACTACGAACTAGATTCCAATAATTTTACAATTAACAATTAACAAATGACAATTGAAGTAGACTACTGCTTTCCTGCCGGTGTAGACCCTCACAAACAAGCCAAAGTAATCGCCGTTGGACAAACAGTCGGAACTTGGGATGCGCGTTTTGCTCATAGAGAAGCAGCTTTGCGATCGCACCTCGCAGAAGTAGTCTCAGTCCAAGCCGAAACCCAAACAGGTCACAGTATCGCTACTATCCGTTTTCCAGAAGTTAATGTGGAAAACGATATATCTAGCTTGTTGACGATGATCTTTGGTAAATATTCAATGGCTGGTGCGGCGAAAGTTATTGCGGTGCGTCTCCCAGAAACTTATGGTCAGTCTCCGAAAGTTGGGATTACAGGTATCCGTAAACGGTTGGGAGTATTTGATCGCCCCTTAATTATGGCTATATTTAAACCAGCCTTGGGGCTTTGCGCCTCAGACCACGCTGCAATTTTGGCAGAGGTAGCCCATGCTGGTCTAGATATTATCAAAGATGATGAAATTTTGGGGGATTTAGATATTGCCCCCACCCTAGAACGCCTCAAAGCTTGTCGCCAAGTTATAGAAGAAGTCAAGCAAAAAACTGGACGCACAGTATTGTATGCAACCAACGTTACAGGTACGGCAGATAAATTAATAGAGAAAGCACGTCTTTTGGTACAAGAAGGCGCGAATGCACTCTTGTTAAATGTCCTTACCTATGGCTTTTCCGTATTATCTACTCTAGCTAGTGATCCTGAAATCAACGTCCCCATCTTCGCCCATCCAGCATTCGCGGGGGCAATGTGCGCCGCTCCCGATTATGGTATGACATACTCGGTAGTATTGGGAACTCTCATGGCTTATGCTGGTGCTGACGCTGTTCTCTATCCAGCCCACTACGGCAGTTTACCTTTTGATCCAGCAGAGGAAGCCCAAATTAGAGATATCTTGCGTAGTCGTGGAGTCTTCCCTGTTCCCTCTGCTGGTATTCATCCAGGTATTGTTCCCAAAGCCTTAGCAGATTATGGTCAAGATGTAATTCTCAACGCTGGTACTGGCATTATGGATCATCCTGACGGTGCGGCTGCGGGTGTGCAGGCGTTTTTTGAGGCGTTAGAACGTGTTGCACAAGGTCAATCTTTTGCACCAGAAAGTTTACCACTGGGTTCACTGCGTCGGGCTGTGGAAAAGTGGGGTTTTCACCTTTAGTCTGAATTTTTAGATAGCGATCGCTACTTATTACCGATCCCAAGCGTTAAATTTAAACTATATACCATTAAAGCTTGTTGGTAAGTGTATATGACGCAAGAATTAATAGACCTAAAAAATAGTATCCTGGAAGGAAGATACGCAGATGCTTTGGTGATTGTTGATGAATTAGAAGGCATGAGTAAACAGGCAAATCTGCGTCAGATTAAATCATTTTTAAGGATTCTATTAATTCATTTGATTAAAAATCAATTAGAGCAGCGATTAACAAATTCTTGGGCTGCTTCTATTCGCAATGCCATACGTGAAATTAAAGCAGTGAATATCAAAGATAATAAAAAATCTTACTATATTAATCAAGATGAATGGGAAACGTTCATAGAAGAAGAAGTAATTGAAGATGCTATAGCTGATGCAAGTCTAGAAGTTTTGAATGGAAAATATACTCGCTCTCAACTCTCAGCTATTCTAGATAGAAAGCAGATTTTAACTACAGCAACTAAGTTTATAGCTTTGACATATACCTATTCGGCAAAAGAATTACCAGCGATTATGGATGATTATCTCGCTCAATTAACTAGTGGGGAAGATTGGATAAATAGGAAAAGTGAATAAAAATCATATTTATTCTGAGAGGTTTGTAGTAAGCAATTTAGTGCTTAAATCTAAAATAATTTAGAGGACTAAAGTCCTGACTACGAACTTATAATAGTAATTTTAAGTTTGAGATGGTTGTTTGACATTCCTCTTCATTTCTTGCCATCTTTGTTGCAGTCTGTGTATATCAGGAGCATGACCACCGTAACGCCAGCTAACATAAGCTTGAGAGATTTCGTCTATTACCTCAGCCGTTGCCGTTGCATGATGCTGGTATAAGATTTTTGCATACTCTAGCGGCGTTTGGGATGGATGTTTAACTAAACCTTGTTGACTTGTCCAGCGCAACATTTGCTGATACAGACGTTCCATTGGTGGTAATTTCTTCAAAGCCGAGTCATAGCGCCACTCTCGCCATCTATCCCAGCCTAACCAACTTAAGAAAGCTGCTGCTGTCGCAAAGATTAAGCCAGTTAAAATACCCAGCCATCCTTGGAAAAATAATGAGACAAACCAAGAAAAAGATTTACTTACCCAGGCAAATATAGCCCCAAACACATAATTCAGCAAACCTGTGACAGGAGAGGGTAGCCAACCTGCAACCCAATTCCAAAATTGGCGCAAAGTGTTAAAAGTCTGATCATCTTCTACTGAAGGAGGAATCAGAGGGTGTTTAGGAATGGGATCAAAAGCAAACCAGCCATATTTGGGAAAATACACCTCTGTCATTGCATAAGCATCAGTGTTGCGGACAATATACATTCCTGTAAAGGGATTAAATTCTCCTGGTGCAAATCCTGCTACCAGCCGCGCCGGAATCCCAATGGAACGTAGCATTACCGTTAAGACTGTAGAGAAATGGTCTGGATAGCCGCCTTGATGTTTGAATAAAAAAGCTTCTACTAGGTCTTCGTTTTCATTCAAATAAGGTAAATCGAGGGGATTTTCAGGAATTTGATAGTTTTGTTTAAGATACTGCGCTAAGTAAAGAGCTTTTTCGTAGTTAGAATCTAGTGATTTATTTGACTTACCTACACGTTGACGGTTGTAGTTGGCGAGGATTTTTTCGGTAATTTTACGTACTTTTGTGGCAGTTTCCGGTGGGATTTGTAAGTAGTAGTCTTTAATACTCTGTGGATATTGGCTGGAAGTTTTGCCTAACAAAGTCCGATCGCGATAGGGAACTTCTGAGATGACTGTGTAGGTCATACCTTCTGATAATTCCACAGGCGATCGCAACCCGTCTTCTTGATCCACAGCCAGCATCGGTGTCGGGAAATAAATCTCTTTGGGAAATGCCATCGCTGGAATCAGGTTTGGCAAATCGGATACTATTGTGTAAGTCTGGATAATTTCTTTCGTTTGAGCCGCATTGACTGGTGGATCAAGAAAAATTTGGTAAGACCAAGGCGATCGCTGCAAGCGTTTTACCTCGTCATTGCGGGAAACCTCCCAGCCTTTACCTGTGTAGCGATCAAAGGCTAGCACTCGCCATAAACCTTCGGCTTGCGATCGCACCCGCATCACTACTTTGGGTGTCATTTCTCCGCGCAAGTTTTGGTTAATCTGGCTATTAAAACCATAATAAAAGCTATTATCTACTTTCCCCGGTTGACCAGTTTGGCTGTTGTCAGTACCAGCGTTACCATTACCTTGATTGTTAGTATTACCTTGGCGGACATAGCCAGGATTAATAATATTACGCCCTGTAAATTCGCCTCTGGTCTCAATTGGCGAACTCACCGGAAACATCCGCAACTGATAACCAGGTAGGCGGGGTAAAAAGGCAAAGATGATCAGCCCTAACCCGACAATCATCACGAAATTAAAAATTAAAAATTTTAAATCAAAAACAGAGGAATTCCCCTGTATAGAGGAATTCCTCAAAGATTGTCTATTCTGAATATTTAATTGCTCCAAGCCAAGTCGGGAACGATAATCTACTACTAAAGTAGGCAGGGCGATCGCTAAAAACAAAAGTAATACTGGTGCAAACGCTAGAGTTTGACTCAGCGTTGCTCCTACACCCAGCAAAATCAATCCAATCAGAATTGAGTAACCCAAGTCTTTGCGACGGGGGACATCAAAGCAATGCAGCACCTGAAGTTGGATTAATAATTCTGCTAAAGCTAGTCGTGTATCATTCAACTCTCCCACCACTCGCCCTAAGAAAGCACCTAGTGCTACTAACATTCCTATGGCAATACAAAATTTAACTGGGATATTGCGATCGCAGCGACGGTAATAACTCCAAATTGAACCCAAAATCGATAACGGTACTGCCCAAAAACTAGACCAAGTTTCAGCCGCAATATCCGTTGCCACAACACCCACAATTACCAACGCTAGCACCAGCACCCGCAAGGTAATTGAATCTTCTACTTCTGCTGTTACAGGCGACTGGAGCATTTTTTGCCGCCAGTCATCACCTAAAGGTAGACGCCAAAGCCAATTCATCCTGGAAAAGTTAAACATTTAGAGTTAAAAAGCAGCAGACGAGTATATTAAGTAAAGCGATAATAGTAGACGCTACTGACGCAAAACGAGCGAGGTCAACTATAACCTCTCTCGTATTCCAACTCTCCTCACTGTAGCTGCCTGTAGACGCCCTAATAACCGCTTTTTCAAAAATGCGAACGTTTTCAAAACCAGGATGATATTCATTTCATAACAAAAGGCTTTTATCAAGTTTCAGTGCTAGCGATCGCCAAATATTTAGTTATTTTGTGGGAATAATCACAAACAACAAAGGCTGCTGTTCTATTTCTTTCAAATCAACCATTAAGGTATAAGCCTCATTTAGCTGAGTACAGCATAATTCAACACTCAAGCATCCAGGACTTGAAGACTCTGCTTTTGCTTGGGAACCATTACCTTGAAGTTTGACTACCCCTTTCGAGGGTAAATCTCCTCGAATCACTAATTTCGGCACTGGGCCATGAGATTGATATTCTACTTTTAGATTGAGAACACCTACACTCGTCAGCCATTGCCTTTCTAAGACTGGGTTTGTAATTGAAATTGGCAAAGTCAAACTTTCTAACACTTGTTGAGCCGCCAGCAACGACACCAGCATCTGTTGCTGTGGTTGCAAATCTGAATAATCACTATCCAGATTAGGCATCGGATTTAGGGTATCTCCATATCGGAGGTTGGCTCTTAGCTGGATTGTCCCTGCTAAGTCGTTCAATACTTGAGATTCGTCAGGGAAAAAGCTCTCCACTGCTTGGACTAATTTTGCTCCTAACGGCAGAGAAGATGTAATAAGTGCTTGACATCTATCAAGCAATTGCCGGAAAATGGTCTCCGGCAGAAGCGTCGGTAAGTTCAGTTTAGACTGGTGTGCCACCCAACCCCAGGAAGGAACCAGTTGGGTTACTGGTTCGCCTATATACTCTGGATAATCCAGTATCTGTGTTTCCCAAGGAAATAGCGGAGGGTGATCTTCAACTTCGACTTTTAACCGACGTTTAAGTACGGCTTGGAAACGTTCTTGCACAGTTGGAATTTCTCCCAATAAATATATATGGGGCTTCCATCCCTCTTGTTCTCCACTGGTAAATTCGGTGGTTGCTGGCAGAGGGTTTTCTGCCCCGTTGGTGTCCTTACATATAACTTGCTTATACTCTCTGGAACCGACAGGATATGTCAATAACCGAGAGAGTAAATGTTTTTGTAAGGTTTCTGAGTCACTATTCATGAGTAGAAGCACTTGATCCGGACACTAAGGAGTTACGAATCTCCCAAGCTTGTTCAAGAATTTGAAACCAGCGCTTCTGAAGTTGTGCCATGGATAAACCCAAAGTTTTAGCTATTTTTTCATCAGTTTGTCCCTGTTGCTTCAGTTCTAATAAAGAACGCTGCTTTTCGTCAAGCTTTTCAGTATAAGCTTGCCATTGTTGAGGAGTTAAGCCCAAGTTGGTTCGCAAATCAGCTTCTAACCACTCGTGAACCAACTCCCAACGATGCAACAAAGCGAACCGAATTAAATGATACTTGAAACGTTGCTGTAAGTAATCCCTCTGACGAGGGGTTAAGCCCAAAATTGACTCAATTTCTTGTGCGGATAAGTCTTGCAGACGCAGAGCAAAGTAATCAGCACAATCAGTTTGTTGGCGTTCTTCTAAATAATTCATTAATTCCGTAACCACAACCGATCGCAAAGTATCTTCTTGGGGTTCTGGTTCGGTTTGTGTAGCCATTGCACTTCGCAGTTGTTGTACTGCTGGGTCTTCCCAAGAACCATCGGCTTCACCACTCCCTTCTGCCGCTTGTTCTATATCTACACAAGTTTCTGGAGGCTGTTGCTGCGAGAAAGTTTGCGCCCGTAGGATAATCAACTGTTGCTGACGTCCTGGTAAGGGAATCCGTCGTTTGCCGTAGCGTTCGGTAAATGCCATGTACTCTGCTAATTCCAGCAGTGTGCGCGGTCGGTAAGTGGTTTCTAATTGATTTTCCCGTCGGAAAGCGTTTAAAGCCTCCAAGTAAAAACTTTGCAGAAAATCTTCAATGACAGTTAGTCGCCCTTGATAACTCAATTGCCTTTGTGGCGGATTGATGTAGCGGTAGATGATCGCACTCAAGGTACTGTGTAATTCCACCCTGCCGCGATTTGAACCCAATTGGTAATATCTTAAGCACTGTTGCAGGCGATGCTTGGCTAGGGTCATTGCCGAATTTTCTACGGAACCGGATGCTTGGATACGTTTACTTTCGCTGCATATCCGGTAGACCTCGGCAGCAATTCGCATTGCTACGTCACGGCAATTCTGGTCGCAAGCTTTAGTTGACTGCTGAAGTTCTTGGAAAAGGAATGGAAATATCGCCTCCACGCCGATAGAAAATTCTCCCTGAATAGTTGTGGTTGCGGCTAATTTCATAAGTTTCGTGTCTAAAATGACCCTAACAAACTTGTTGACAACCTGTATGACTGCGGGTATTGGAGGGGTTTTACGTATAAGCTAAACGCAAGGCAGTTTTGCCTTGAGGATGCGGCTGATTTTATGATTCCCAATTTTTGTTTGATTGTTTGCACAGCCCTTGAAGTTATAGCCAATACCGATAAGCCGTTTACAGGTAATTATGGACTTAAAAGCACAAATTCAATCGCTAATTGACAATGCACCCCAAGATGGTATAACACCCAAACTGGTCGCAGCAATTGCCCCCGCCCTGAGTGCGATCGCTCAGAAGTTACGCCATCCCCAATACCACATTCTTCAGAACCTGGATCAGCAATGGGTCTTAACTACATTAAGCAACCGTGGAAATCCACAAGAAGAAAAGCAGGTAATTTATGCTTTTCCTACCTTACAGGATATTCCCACATCTTATAGTGCTGGGCTTGACCCTCAAGTAATAGCTGCCCCCATACCTGTCACCCATATATTGTTTCAGCTACTGGCGCTAGAACCCGTAGATAGTATAGTATTTTTTGACACGGCTGAGAGCAATATAAATGGAATTGAAGTCAGGCGAAGCGATTTGCAGCATTTAGTCCAACAACAACTACAAAAAAATCGCCCCCCTTTCAAGGGCGAAGTACCAACAGATATTGCTTGAGGAATTGGGGAGCGGGGATTGGGAAGGGGGACAAGGGGAGCCACTGCGCCCTTGCGGGTTAAGAGCGTTGTAGCACGTGGCGTGGACAAGGAGGACACGGGAGAATTATTTAACAAGTCTCTTCCCAATCCCCGTTGCCCCTTATCCCCAGAGGGGACCCCACTTTCCCCAATCCCCGATCCCTAATAAAGCCGACTTAACACGTAATCAGCTATTTGGATCAACGCCTGACGTGATTCTGAGGGCAGAAGCACACCCAGTTGTGTTGCTGCCAACTTAGCATGGTGAGCGGCTAAATCCCTTGCTCGTTGGATACCTTGGCTATCATAAATCAGTGCTAATGCTTGCTCTAAATCGCCTTCTTGAGCAAACTCTCGTTCAATCAGTACTTCCAGGTAAGGTTTTTCTTCCAAGGCAAATAACACTGGTGCAGTCAAATTACCACTTTTAAGATCAGAGCCAGCTGGCTTACCCAAAGTATCTATCGAACTGGTGAAGTCTAAAATATCATCGACAATCTGAAAAGCTAGACCGAGATTGCTACCATACTCATACAAACATTCGGCAGTTTCTTTGGATACTTCACTGATTACGCCTGCGGCTTTGGAGCTGTTGGCAATGATTGAAGCACTTTTGTAATAACTTTTTTTCAGGTAAGTCTCTATCGAAATACTTGTATCAAAGTGGTTTAATGCCTGCTGTGTCTCCCCGACGGCGTAATCCATAATCACCTCTGACAGCAGTTTTACGACCTCCAAATTGTCCAGATTGGCTAAATACCAGGAAGCTTGGGCAAAGAAAAAATCACCTGCTAATACGGCAACTTTGTTACCTAACAAACTATGGACGGTGGATACCCCACGTCGCATTTCCGATTCGTCTATCACATCGTCGTGTACCAAACTTGCTGTATGAATCAATTCCGTGATTTCCGCTAGACGACGGTGACGTGGTGTAATATCTTGATCAACCATCGTGGCCCGCGATACCAGTAGAACAATCGCTGGTCTGATACGTTTTCCCCCAGCTCCGAATAGGTGTTCGGCTGCTGCATAGAGGATGGGATGACGATTCCCAACTAGTTGTTTGAGGTTATCTGCCAGTATTTGCAGGTCTGCTTCCACAGGGGAAAATAGGGAGGTAGCTGGGGTCATGGATTGGCGGACTTTGGCTTAGGTTACGAAAGTTTACATATCCTATACTCATTTTAAGATAACCCAGAATTAGCGCAAACTTTTCCTCACAAAGTTCCTTATTTTGTGGGCAATCAAATAAAATATACTTGTACTATTTTCAGCAAAATCAACATTTTCTTGATATAATTAATACAAAATATTTTGCGTCTAATTCGAGTAGATGTCGCAAATACCCGATAGTTTCATCAAAAATTAATCTTTTTTCGATATAACCTCTGAGTAAACGTGGCAACAACCACAAAGCACATCTGGATTTTTACAGATAAACTATTACACAAAGATTATTTCTTAGACAAAGAAAATTTTCTGAAACCTCTTTTAGTCTAGTTTAGAAAAATTTTGGTTTAGCACAAAACTCGCCTGAAAAATTAGGGCTATTGTGTTACGCTAAAATCTAGGGATTTTAAATTTTTCCAGATGTTCACCGCAGAAGCGTAAATAGCCTCTAGGTAATTTTACTTAGCTGCCGTGACCATACATGAATAATCGCAGGTCAAGCCAAAAATGTGATTTTTGTGTTGTATCCTGTGGTGTGCTAACCTCCACGTTGGGAGCTGTGGATTTCCTTTAGAGGAAACGGAGTGTTTACACATCCTCGACGCTGTTTGTGTGTCGGCGTCGCTCCTAGCAATTAAAAGGTAAGCGTTAACATAGCAGACTGGGTAGACTGCTGAAGCAGCAGCTGATTTTCTATTAGATTATTTAGCTGCTGTATTAGGCGTGGTCTGCAAGAAAATCGTACAAAACCCATCAATTAGCCCGGAAGGACGAAAGTTCTCCCGCTAATTTCGTATGTGATATCAAAGCCATCAAGAATTTGTGTGGCTTAATTCCTGCTAATTTTACTCAACCTATATTTCTTTGGCAAAGGCACTGGTAGAAAAATGATTTACGGGAAGATGCCTATGATGATCTTTATACTAGCTTCTGGATACTTGTTCACCATTTACCTGTTATTAGCCCTGGCAAAGCGAACAGGAAATAAAGCAATCTCTAATGATGTTTCTTCAAGTAAGAAGGGAAATCATACACAAGAAGTATCCGTAACATCAAATGTTACTGAAGTCAGTAGTGTACGTTAGTCAAGGGTCAATAGTCAAGAGTCAAGAGCCACTAGCAAAATACTTTTGACTATGGACAAATGACAAATGACTATTGACCAACAACTAATGACTAATTACTAGATACCGCGCTTTCAGAGAAACATACAACCTCAGCCATGGGAGTAAAACCTAACCACGGCGTAGAGGATTCTGCAAATTGTTGTGGACAACCACTGACAACGAAGCGGGTTGGCAAAGCTGGATGAGTATTTTTCAGGCCTAGTAGGTCTAACTCTTTGGCACAAGCAGCAACTACATGCACAGCTGGATCAATAAACTGCACAGAAGTTGAAAGGAGCGATCGCAATACTGGTGCTAGGTGAGGATAATGGGTACAGCCATAAACAAGACTATCTATTTGCTGCTGCACTAAAGGCTCCAAATAAGAACGTGCCACTTCAACTGTGTAGGGGTCGTTGATGCGATTTTGCTCAATTAACGGCACAAACTCCGGGCAGCCAACCTGCCAAACCTGGACATCGGGATTTATTTCGATAATAGCACGCTTATAGGCATTGCTCTTAGCTGTTGCAGGAGTAGCAATTACACCTATGCGTTTCCCTTGTTGTACCGCAGCCCTTGCCCCTGGTAGAATCAGCCCCAGAATCGGCATAGGAAATTCCTCGCGTACCATCTCTAGCGCTAGGGCAGAACTGGTATTGCAGGCCATAATCACCATTTTCACCTGTTGCTGCTGCATCCAGGTGAGTATTTCTCGGACAAACTGGAGAATTTCTGATTGGGAGCGAATCCCATACGGAAGTCGAGCGGTATCGCCAAAATAAATGATTGATTCATTTGGCAGTTGGCGATAGAGTTGTCGCAGTACCGTCAGTCCACCCACACCACTATCAAAGATACCAATAGGCGCGCGTTGGGGTTCTTGGGAGAAGTCGTATAAGTTGCCTTGAAACTGAAAAGATGAAATCACAGGCAGATTTTGATATCAATATTGCGATATTAAAGATACAGGATTTATGGGGGCTAATGGTTAGTGTTCAAACAATTTTGGATTTTAAACCTCATCCATCTTGAAAACAGGAGTTTTATGAGAAAACATCTGAAACCAGTCCTAGCTTGACAAGTAGTTTGATAAACCGAGATAGCGCTGTCGCGCATGGCTTCGCTAAGGCGCGTCTCTACATTTGTGCCGACTTACTTAACTACTAACTATTTAGCCATTTTTACTACATTTCTATTTTGATTTTAAGTATCTAAGTATACCATTAGCTATAGCTTCTGCCATACGATTTTGATATTCACGGTTTCCTAGTCTGGGGTTGTCTTCCCGACCAGTCATATAACCAGTTTCCACTAGAATTGAAGGCATAGAACTTTTTCTAAGGACATAAAATCTGGCTTTGCGCGTTCCTCTGTCATTCAGGGTAGAAATATTTTGCAGGATGGTTTTGCGGACGACTTCTGCAAAATTGTAGCCGCTGTCATAATAATAAACTTCCAGTCCATTCACATCTGGACGCTTATCGACGGAATTAGCATGAACACTGACAAACAGGGTAGCATTAGCACGCTCTGCGATATCTACTCTTCCCTGTAACTCTACAAAGAAGTCCGCATCCCGCGTTAGCACTGTTTGAATGCCATTTTGCTCTAAAATAGCCGCTATTCTTTTACCAATCGGTAGAACAACATCTTTTTCTAATAATCCACCTAGTCCAGGCGCACCAGAATCTTTACCACCATGTCCAGGGTCTATGACTACTATTACTTTTCCTCTGGGAGTGGGACGTGACGCAGGTGATTGTACAACAGTATCAGGATTTTTAGCACTGGGTACTGGTAATGGTTGTGGATTTGCTTGTGGTAGGGGAGGTAAGACAACAGAAGTACGATTTCGTTGTAGCTCTACAAAGACAAATCGATCACCAATTTGATTAACTGGCCCAATTTGCACGCCTGAAGCCGGCTGGACGTAAACCACAACAGTATTAGGATCTTGCTGTTGCAAGCGCACCCGAAGAATAGGACTATTTGCATCCATTACCGGCCCCTTGACAGGTGTAGACAGCTTTGCATTGGGAATGGTGATGCGGAACAATCCGGAGGATCTATCCCAACCACCACTAGCAGTTAAATTGCGATCGCTTTTAATAATTAACTGTCTACCAGTCGCACTTAGTTCCACAGCTTGAATTGTTGCCACATCAGTGCTGGGAATGGCGGAAGAACTAGAATTGTTAGCTAAACTATCAGAAGGTAATTTAGATACCCCACCATTAGGTAATAGTACTAGACCACCAATAGCACTACTGCTGGCTCGCCAATCAGTACTGCTTTGATTCACCAGCATTGTTATGCGGACTGTGGGTGGTGTTGTTTCCAGTTGAGTGAATTGGATGCTGTTAACACCGTATCTATTTACACTTGCATTTCGCTGTAATAAATTTGGTGATAAAGTGGCGCCAGCAACATCAATATCAATAGTGCTTTTGTCTGGGCTACGATTTACTTGCACTTGGGGGCGACTACCACTAGTGCGAACAAAAAATCCATCTCCTGTTACTCTCCAGCTTTCTATTTGAGTTGTGCCAGTATTTGCACTGATAAGGGTTTTTTTATTGATATAAGTATTAGAAGTATTAGAAGTATTAAGAGTATTGGAAGTATTAGGAGTATTAGAAATATTAGGTGTCACCACACTATAGATATTTCTGGGAGTCGTAGCAACTTCCTGTCGTTGAGGCTGTGGTAATTGTACCTGCCAGCGACTAGCCGTAACCCCTTCAAACTTTACCTGTTGGGGGTCAAGAGTATAACCTGGATTCAGTTCGACTACTACCCGTGTCGTTTGGGGGTCAAGCTGACCGATACGGACGGCACGAATTGCACCACCAACTGACTGGACAAGCTGTGGACGCCCAAATTTGACACCGGGTAAATCAATCACCAACCGTGTAGGATTAAAGACTAGTTGGGCAGTGGGCTGTACAGCACCATCAGTATTAATTTCTAATCGATTTTGATTGGCATCAAAACGCCAAGATTGTAAGTTCGCTGCTTTTACAGGCGACGATAACAGGCAGATACTTAAAAAAGTAGTAGGTATCAACCAGTGGTGTAGTTTCACAATTTTTTCTCCTGATTGGCTATTTATGGGAGACGTAATTTGTCAAGTATTAACTAATCCTCAAATCCTCACACCGTTATCGCCCAAGTATTAGCTTATACATTAAATGTATTGATTTGTACTTTATAGACAAAGATACTTTACTTTATAAAGTTACAGCTAATGGCGTCAAATTCTAGCAATTTATACATTGATTGTGTAAGTAAAACTGGCAAATACCATAGTTTAATTGCTGAAAAAATGTTGTAGCTTCAGCATAAATACGGTAATCATAAAAGTCATCATTAAAGAATATTTTGATGAGTTACTTGCGCTGAAGATACTGGAGAATACCACGGGCGATCGCCTCTGCCATCTGATTGCGGTAAGATGCACTTCTTAACTTAGCCATATCTTGGCGACCAGTCATATAACCTGTTTCTACTAAAATTGAGGGCATAGAACTTTTCCGCAGAACATAAAATCTAGCCTTTCGTACTCCTCTGTCTCTGACGTTTACACTTTGCAAAATGCTCCTGTGGACAATTCGTGCCAAACTTAAACCAGTATCGTAATAATACGTCTCCAAGCCGCTGACATCCGGACGACCTGCACCTGCTGAATTAGCGTGAATACTGACAAATACATCCGCATCAACATTTTCAGCCATTTTTACTCTACCTGGAAGAGTGACAAAGTAGTCAGAACTCCGCGTTAATACAACTTGCACGCCATTTTGTTGCAAAACCTCTGCTATTTTTTTGCTAATAGGTAGAATAATATCCTTTTCTCTTGCTCCACCAATACCAACTGCTCCGGAATCTTTACCACCATGTCCTGGGTCTATAAGCACTACCACTCTTCCCTTGACGCGACGTGACGGCGTGGGTTGGGGTAGATTTGTAATTGGAATTTCTGATAAAGGTTGGGGGTTTGGTCGTGGTAAAGGAGGTAAAGCAACGCTTGGTGTAAGTCGAGTTGATGAGCGTCGTAAATCTAGAGCTAAAAGTCGGCGACTTGGTTTGTTGAGTTCGCCAATTTGTACTCCGGCTGCGGGCTGAACTAAGATTACAACAGTACGAGGGTCTTGCTGTTGTAGGCGTACTCGTAAAATTGGGCTAGTAGCATTTAATTCTGGCCCTTTTACCCTAGAACCCAAGCGAGCATTGGGAATAGTGATGCGGAAAAGTGAAGAGGATCTATCCCAGCCAGCATTACCAGATAAAGACTGATCGGCTTTAATGATTAGTTGGGTGTTATTACCAGCCAATTCTACAGATTCAATTGTAGCTGGCTCATTATCATTATCATTATCAGAATTACGAGACTCAGAATTACGAGACTCAAAGTTAAGGGATAGTGGTGGTTTTTGTTGATTGCCAAAAGAAATACTAGTATTATTACCCCTGGGCAGTTTACTAATGATTGCATTGGGTAAAATTACCACACCGTTGGCGCCACTCACAGTTGCTCGCCAATCGGGGCTATTTCTATTCACCCGCATTGTCAAGCGGACTGTGGGTGGCGTGGTTTCTAGTTCCAAGAGTTGGATATTGCTGACACCGTAGCGATTAATTGGTAAATTGCGCTGTTCCAGATTCGGTGAGATAGTAGCGCCAAAGATATCCATGTAAATATTAGTGCGATCGCGACTACGTTTTACCTTCACCTCTGGATTTGCACCACTGGTACGAACAAAAAAGCCATCTCCTGTGACGCGTAAACTTTCAATTTGAGTCGCACCTGCTGTGGTTTTAGCTACCGTCTCCCTATTATTGGATGAGGTACGAGGTTCTGTTTTGACCACACTGTAAATATTTCTGTTCGGCGAGGTAGCAATTTCCTCCCGTTTTGGCTTGGGTAATTGTACCCGCCAACGATTGGCGCTAATACCCTCAAATTTCACCTTCTGGGGGTCGAGGGTATAACCAGGAGTCAGTTCGATCACCACTCTTGTGGTTTGGGGGTCAAATTGACCAATGCGGACAGTACGAATCGCTCCACCTACCGACTGAACAAGCTGTGGACGTCCAAATTTAATCCCAGGTAAATCAATTACTAATCGTGTGGGATTGAAAACAAGTTGGGCTGTGGGTTGTACAGCACTATCAGTGTTGATTTCTAACCGATTGTGATCACTATCAAAGCGCCAAGATTCTAGATTCGCTGCATCAGCAGGCGACAACAATAAAACAGAGGAGATACTTAAGACGGTACTAGGTATCAACCAGTGTAGTTTCACAGTGCTTTCTCCTGAGTTGCATTTATGAGAGACAATTAGGGATTACCAAATAAGAAATTATCCAATTGCAGGGGGTAAGGGGGACAAGGGGAGCCACTGCGCCCTTGCGGGTTAAGAGCGTTGTAGCACGTGGCGTGGACAAGGGAGACAAGGGAGACAATGGGGACTAGGGGGAATAAATGTTATTAGGTGCAGGAGTTGGATAATTTATTTTTTGGAGTTCACTTACTGAATAATCTTCAGCTTTGATAAGTCAGTTAAGTAGCAAACTGCTGGTTAGATGGTCTGATAAGTTGGTAAGACGGAGAAATTACTTTTCCCAGATGTTTCAATAGTTGGCATTTCATGTATAATTTTGCTCACTTATTTCATTTCATTTGTCATAGTTGGTATTACTGCTAAAACATGTTGCTGCTCAGATGATTTTGGACTTAGATAAAGTGGCAAATAATGGCGTAACATCTTAGCATGTTACCTAATTTTGACGCGCCTTTATGGCAGTAAATTTTCATCTACAAAGCACCAAATTAAATCAGCACAATAAAGGGATAAGTTTAACAATAGCAGTCAATCCCAACTATATACACTTGTGTTGCACAAAGATTTTTTGAATTTTTCGGTTTTTGGTAATTGAGCCACCTTCCTTAATAAGGTAGCCAAATGTAGAGACGCGATTGATAACGTTTACACAAAAGCCAAAAGTCTTGTCTATCTGGGTATTCCTTCTTATGTTATTTGAGAGGTTGATTGTTTTGCTCATTACCAGCAACCAAAAATCAGCCTTTCTAAATTGATGGCTCAAGACTATTAAGTGATGCTTTTGTCCTTCGTACAACACCAAATGCCTCAAATGATTTATTGATAAATGATAATCTCACAATTTATGTAACTTAAATATATGCCTATTCAGTAATTAAGAAAAGCTCCTAAAAATCATAACCAGAAATGACGGATAGTGCAGCATAGAAGTTTCCTATCTTCATGAAAACTTCTAAATATTTGCAACAGTTACAGTTATCAGTTCTCAGTTATTAATACTGTTCACTGATAACTGTTCACTGATTTAGGTTTATTCAATCAGTTTACTTGCAGGCTCCTGCAATAAAGTCTGATGTCTGAAAAAGGAAATTGAGTATTAAAACCTCGTCCATCTTGAAAAGAGGAGTTTTTCAAAAAGGACATTATGTAGGTTGGGTGGAACGGAGTGTAACCCAACATTAACCAGACTATAATGTTGGGTTTCGCTGTCGCTACACCCAACCTACAAACCTTTAGTTTT
>NZ_JBHFLM010000109.1:0-10039 GCF_041928655.1 Pelatocladus sp. BLCC-F211
TTGTATTTTTTCTCAACAAGCATACTACACAATAATTGTTCAAGGCCGCGGATGCTTTGAGGCTGACTTGAGAATATTTTTAACCTCTAATTCCATTTGGTTTGCGTTCTCTCATATCGCTTTTAGTCTAAACTCCAGTTGCAATGCTCGCTCCAGTAATTCTTTAAATCTGTCTTGAACGTTCTCGTGTATCCATTCGATGCATTTCATGCAGCGTTTTTGATGAATAATCACATGACCGCCCGTATCTCCACTAACAAATCTATGAAGATAATGACAATCAAATAATATCTGTGTGTTTAGTTTTTCCATAAAGATAGTGTTAATGCGATCGCTCTGATTTAAAAAGCCATCAGGTTATAAATTGCTCTTAAAAACAATTAGGTAGCCATCTATCCAGTGGCTACCTAAAGTCTAGCAGCAAGCTAGCCATAAAGCAATATAATGTCTAGACATATACTTACACTTTAAAAGCTTCACCCCCTACTGGTTTGCAGGGGGTGAGGCATTTCCTATGTCTACAAGACTTTTGGCTTTAGCTAGCATAATTTCTAGCTGTTCCTTTAACTGCTTGTTTTCGGTGGCTAGCTCGCTTTCAATTTTCCCATTTGTATTTTTAGTTCCTCCACATCTTGGGCTAGACGAGAAATGTCAATCACATTGCTTGGAGATTTTTTGCCGAGTCGGCTTTTGATATAGCTCTCTATATCGTCAGTCATCGTGACGTTCTCTCTTTTTAAGAACTCTTTGTACTCTTCGTAGAGCTGACTATCCAGTCTTATGCTCATTTGAGAGTCTCGCGCCCTTGTTACAGACCTTTTTTGCGAAGACATTTTTTGAACTCTTGATAACTAATAACAATATAAATCATGGTCTAGCCAGTGGCTATAAATAATCTAATTCTATCAAAGGCTAGACACATAAGCTTATTGGCTAGTTTTTTTCTAATTGTGTCTTGACAGTGGCTAGACACTGAATTACATTAGATTCATCAACCAAAAACCAGACGCCGCCGGGACAAGGAGCCGGAATCGTAAAACCCTAGAGGGAGCCTTGGAATTGATGCACAGCGAAGAGGCGAGAATAAAGAAGGAGGTGAAATGAGACAACCGTTGGAGCCAACGCCGAAGCAAGCTATTTCTGCAATTCGAGTTTGCGCTCAATTGACTAGGGTCTATAAACAGATAGACTTGGTGAGACTGGATGAGCGAACTAAAAATGTATACATTTTGGCCGACAATTCATTGGAAGCTGAAATTACACCGTCTGGGGAGGTGATTTGGTTATGACGATTAAGCCAAATTTTGAGCAAATGTCTTTAGATGAGTTAAAGGCTTATGTTTTGGCTCATCGGGATGACGATGAGGCGTTTAGTGTATATGTCAGCAGAAAACGCGCTGCTAACCCAAATGCGATTCCAATGACAATTGAGGAAGCAGAAGCGGATTTGCAAAGACGGTTTGGACAGCAAGCAAGTTAAAACCAAGCCAAATTCACGTATACACCCAAAAGCACTGTGTTACTAGCACAGTGCTTTTTTCATGCGATCGCGCAAGGGTTTAGCAGTCCGTGCGTTGGCGCAGCCTCCCGGAGGGAACATCGCATGGAACGGGTCGGAATTAATCGGCACTTTTTATCAAGCACTAGATGGTCAATGGGTAGCACAGCCGTTTAGTAGGAAAGATAGACCCCGCTACGGCACAGCATTTCAAGCGCAGTTATATCTGATCGCAGCTGCTGGATTGTTAGTTGCTGACGCTGCTTAGACAAAAGCAACGGTCAGGAGTGACTTTGACGCATTGTCCCCTCCAGAATCAGGCAGGCAACCCCTTCGGGGAAGTCAAAAGTATCAAGTCAAAAGTCAAAATTCAAAAGTATTGATTTTGACTTTTGACTTGTTTTGCCTGCCTGATTCTGGTACGTGGAAGACCCCCGTGACCGTTGCTATTCCCAGAATTTGAGAATTACTACCATGCACGCAATATATACCAAGTATCTTTTACCTTCAAGCGGCTTGTTTTTCAAGCAAATTCCTTCGCCCCAGGGTTTTGTAGACACATATAAGGTTTTTGACGGCGAAACTGAGATTGGAGAAATCGGCATCAACCAGGACGGCAATTGGCTTCTGATTGGTGGTGGTGATGAAACTTTTGGAACTCCTTATCAAGCAGCTGCAAAACTTCTAGAGACTGGAAGTATCAAGGTTATTCAGTCGCAGTTACTCAGAGAGTTCAAGGCGAACGGGATTGAAGTTTTAGAGGCTCACGGAAACGAGTACATAGTGAGGAACATTGAAAACGACAATCATTATGTTGTCCGTCCTGGACATGTAGAAGTTAATCAACGTTGTGAATGCGCTGATTGCTATTACCGGGATGCAAAGTGCAAGCACCAGGTTGCAGTAGAGAACTTTTTGTTTCAGCGATTACTAGACAAGCCTTTTGATGAATTGACTGCTTCAGAGTGGAATCTGCTTGTTACAGATGCAGCGACTAGCTTGATAAGAGGGGTGTAATATGTGCGGCGGAATATGTAACGGATGTGGCCCGATTCACTGCGACGATGATTTTTGTGCAGTACTACACCAATCTCCAATTTCTGCATCTGGCGATGAATTCATTGCCGATCTGCTGGACAACCTCTCAGACGAAGAACGCAAGCCCATACTCGATTGGGTAGCGCTGTGTGGCAAAGATTTTCACATTCTGGATGAACTTGGAATAGATTTTCTGGGCGAGGAAGGTGTTCTTGAGGCTTGTACTTTAGACCCTCACGAATTTTCCTGTCCTAGTATTTCCGAATTTAAACGGGTGGCTACCCGTCGTGTAGCCCATAACCTGCACGACTATCTCAAAGAACAGGGTGTTGACCGTAGAGAAGACATCTTAGCCGCTCTGTAAAAAATTTCATCTAAGAAGCGATCGCCCAACTCGACTAAGCGTTGGCGCAGCCTCCCGGAGGGAACATCGCTTCGCCCCTAATTCAAAAAGAGGTAAATCAATCATGTCGTCGTCTAAATTCTTTGTCAACACTTCTATCGTTTTAATCATTGCTGGCTTGTTCTCTGCTCCCGTCACATTCAAGCCCATAAAGGTTAGCGAAACTAAATGCGAAATTCCCAAAGGCGGTAGTCGCCGTGGGGATGAATGCAAGAAAATCCAGATCTCTTCCATCGCCTCCTCTCAAGAACTTAGCTAAACAACAATCTTGCCTCCCAGCAATACAGCACCGCAGTTTACGGCTTAACCTTTTTAACGCTACAAAAATATGAACACCAAATACGCCGCATCTGTTCTGTTTACAGCTACCTCTTTGCTGTCTTTTTCAGTCTCGAAGGCTACTGCAAACCCTGTCGCAATTCCAATAGCCGCATGTGTAACAAATCCAGCTGCTTGTGCAGCAATTGGGGTTGGAGCGACTGGAGTGATTTGTCAAAGTCTGGGCGGCTGTGGTGCTGGCACTCCTCCCCAGGCTCAAAATCAGAACCCTCCTACAGTTGAAGGAATTCCTTTGTCGGCTTCAGATGAGGAAGGAGCCAAAAAAGAATGTGATGCGATCGCAAAAGGTAATAAGAAAATTGTGAGTGCCTACGCTAAGAAAGAAGGCGGACGCTATTGGTGCGTTATTCGCATCATTTACTAAATTTCATCTCACTTGACCCCTAAAAAATTCATCCCCTTCCTACTTCGTTGAGGAAGGGAATTTTACCGTTCTTTTTTCTATCTTTATGAGCAACATTCGAGACGAACTTAAAAAAATTCAAGCAGAACTTAGAAAACCCCTTGGTGCTATTAAACATAAAGTTCGCGATATTCCCGGTTCTAACAAAAAATGGGTTTATTTACCTCACCAGGTAATTCGAGAGCATCTCGACACAATAGTGCCTGAATGGGTAATTGATTTTAGTGACATTCAGTACATAGGTAACGATGCCACCTGCCGATGTGCGATTACCATCATGGGGATTCGCAAAGAAGCGATCGCGTGTGTCCCCATTTCTCTTACTTCTGGAAGCGGCAAGGAAATGACCAGAGGTTCTGCTCCCGATAGACTTGCGGCTGAAGGTATTCGGAATGCTGCTGAACAATGGGGCGTTGGTCGGTATTTGGATGATCAGGAGTTCACTATTCGCTACCTTTGGGAACGAATAGGTGAACTCGACCAAGAAATGCAGGGGGAGGTGAGGCGGTTAGCTGAACAGTACAAAATCGATAAAGGTATTCGCCAACCACGTCCTAAGTCTAAGGATGAAGGTGGAATGCTACAGGCGATGTCTGGTGTTCCTGTAGCTAAAACTATCAGTGAAGGACAGGTAAAAAGACTGTGGGCTATAGCTAAATCTGAATTGAAATTAGATGATGAGGTGGTAAAGTCAATCTACAAAAAATTTGGTTTTGAAAAGACCGAACAAATTACGACTGATAAGTATGAAGCGATTATCGAACAGTTGAGGCAAGTCCCAGTAACGAGGCAATCGCAAGACTTATATCCAGCAAATAACAACATAATTAAGTCCATCAGAAACGTAACCAAGCATCAACCTGATTGGATTTATGCTCAGTGCCGTCACTATGGATTTGACCGACCTGGTATGATGCCGCCGGATGAATTACCTAAGCTCATCAGTGATATGTGTGCTGATTTTGCTGTTGTGAATAAGGTGATAGGCGTTGGCGAAGCCTCCCGGAGGGAATCTCGCTTCTTGGCACACACTTCAATTCAGGGTGCGATATCTTTTGCAAAAGCTTCTGGTGGTGATATTTTACCAGTTGTGATTGATTGGCTGGAGCGCCACCAAGCAAAGGCTTCTTAATGTCTAATTACAAATACATTGCAGTCTTCCGCAAAATTTCAAATCACAAGGATAAAGTCATGAATAATCCATTTTCTTCTACATCTAACGATGCTTCAGAGGTTGCAAAAAGTTTGTTGGCTCATGTCAAAGCCTTTTGCCGCTCGAATAGCATAAGCATGACGTAAATCATAATTACGAAAAGGCGCGTTATATCTTTTTAAAGCCTTTTGCACTCTACTACCTAAATCCCTCTTTGTTCTTCCTTCCACAGACACCTGGGAAGGTATTTTATTTTCCCACAACTGCCATCTTTCTACCCACTCCAAAGGTAAGGGAAAACTGATGTGAAAATCTGTCTTGCTTTCATAAACCGTGCAAATGTAGGGTGGACTTGGGTCAACTGAGGCAAAAAATATTTCATGAGGACGCAAACCATAAACCGCCATCATCCCATAAGCCCATTGCCATTCAGGGTGGGGAATAGTATCTCTGGTTGTAAAAATTGTTTCGTCTGAAGGTAACTTTCTCACCATCTGTTTAGCGCTGGAATAATTACCCTGATATCGTTTCAAATCTACACTTACTCCGGAAAATCGCGCCAGTTGTGCGAGTTTTTGACACATCGTCCTTCGTGTCCAGGTGTTTGCCTCGGTGGTTGTGGCGATCGCGATTAAAATTTCGGGAGTCAAATTTTCATTCGTCGGCAGCTTATTAAAATACCTCTCGTAGTGTTCCTTCCAGGTTTGCCGCTTGGTAGTATCGTCCCCTTTTTGAGCAAAATAATCTTCTCTGAATTTATCGATCCAATATCCACAGCTGAAACTCTTTTGTGTAGCGCCTTCTAGATACTGACTCCAGTTGAATTCCCCACTAGCAATTCTGCCACCTAGTAACTTTGCTTCTGCTTCAGCTGCTTGAAGTCCGGCCACATTGGCATAGATACCCAAAGAAATATCCTGCTGATGCCAATGTTCTTTGTTGCTTCCTGGTTTCGGTGGCAGTGTAGCACGCAGAGACAAGCGATCGCCCCTTTGCCTTACGGCTACTCCGATTTTGCCTGCTTTTAGGCGAGTATTAACTGCCTCTAGCGTCCACTTCATAATCAGACCAACACGTGAAAAATTGGGCAGGCTTCCGTGTATTGTCGAGTTGCATATTGGGCTTATCGAAGTGGCTATTAAAGCCTGCCCAATTTTTAGGGGTCAAATAAGATGTCCTAAATTTGTCCTAAATTAAATACACATAGAAGTATATTCAAGCATATTTGAGTGTATTTAAATAATTAAGGTATGCAGAACAAAAGTTAGTTTGTAGCCTGCGTACCTTATTGTTTTGACAAAGCCGATGGCGGGATTTGAACCCGCGACCGCTCGATTACGAATCGAGTGCTCTACCACTGAGCCACATCGGCACAAACAGTCTGTAATTATAGCGTATTTAATCTCATGGTACAACCAAACCCGGAAAACCGACCATCTCAAAGTTCAATTAACCCAGAACAATACGCTCGTCTGAAAGCAGAAATCGCAGCCCCTTATCGCAACATACGTAAATTTATCTACATCGCTGGTGGTGCTTCGGGTTTTATTGGTGCATTTATCTTCTTTTTTCAAGTATTAGCTGGACGCAATCTTGATACAGCTTTACCGAATTTTGCACTACAACTCGGAGTCATTGGTATAGCCGTCTTTCTGTGGCGCTGGGATCGGGGAAAGGGGAAAGGGGAAAGGGGAAAGTAAATTTAGGATATTGTTATAGTTTTCTAAATTACTAATCCTTAATTCCCAATCCCCAATCCCCAATCCCCAATCCCCGATCTCTCTACTGCACCGTCACCAAATAAGGTGAGGAAACAGCTTGAACTTGTCCGGCGTTTACCAATGCTTGGTAAACAAAAGCTGCTACTTCTGCCCTAGTTGCTTCACGATTGGGATTTAGTTGTTTAGCGTTTGGATAATTTACTACCAACCCTTTGACAGTTGCTGCTGCTACTTGATTAGTGGCATAATTAGGAATTTGGGCAGCGTCTGAGTAGAAGGAAAGCACATTTTGGTTATTCGCAGTTAAATTCAAACCACTGGATAAGGAGACAAGGGCCTGTACTCGCGGAATTTGTTGTTGTGGTTTAAAGGTGCGATCGGGATAACCAGAGACAAAACCCAATCTATACGCATTTCTAATGGCATCATAAGCCCAGAATTTGCTATTTACATCGTTAAAGTTAGTAGCTTCGCGTTTCGGTTGAGTTTGAGCAAAGGCTTTAGTAACGATCGCCGCAAATTGAGCGCGTGTTACAGGATCATTGGGTTTAAAAGTTCCATCAGGGAAACCAGCAATAATATTCTTAGCCGCTAAAGCTTCGATGTAGGTTTTAGCCCAATAACTAGCTGTGACATCTTTAAAATTGCCAGTTGCGACGTTAACACTAGAAGCAACAAATTCAACTGAACCAGCGATCTTCTTGGGATCGATATCGTTACCAACAGCCAAAATCTTAATTGTTTTGGTGGCGTTGTGCAGATCATAGCGAGTGTTACTACGAATCAAATTACCACCAGGGTTGTTGCTTGTACCCAGGTCGGGTTCAGCCTTGATGGCTACTACCACACCATCCCTTTTATTACCCTGAATGATATTCTTACGCAGGATTGGTTTGGCTGTGTCGTTGATGTAAATACCGTCTTGATTGCCGATTATCTGGTTTCCTTCTACTAAAGGTGTAGAAGTGCCACCAATCGCCAAGCCAAAACCAGTGTCTTCAAAGACATTATTCCGAATGACTCCCGCAGCAGATTTAGCTACAGAAATTCCGTTACCTGTGTTTTTGACAAAGATGTTGTTTTCGATTGTGGGAGTGCCTTTACCAGTGACAAAAATGCCATCTCTGACGCTATTAGTAAATACGCTGCTGGTAATTGTGGGATTAGTTGATTCTACCCATATAGCAGTGCCACGACTATCTGGGTTGGTAACTGTGACTCCCGAAATTGTGCTATTGTTTTCAGCCTTGATCGTCACATTTTGACTAGCAAATGTCGGACTGACATACTTTCCACTACCAACAATCAATACCCCTTGACCTCTGGTAGTTTGGTCGCCTCGTAAGGTAACACCTTGCTTAATTGTAAGTGGGAAGACTTCTCCACTTTCTTTGTTATAAGTACCAGGTGCTAATTGAATAGTTGTACCTGGTTGGGCTTGACTGAGAGCATAGGTAATAGTTTTATAGGGCTGCGCTTGTGATGTACCAGCACCAGCGCTATCTGAACCACTAGTAGGATTAACGTAAACAATGTTTCCTGTTACAGGAACTGGTGTTCCTTGAGTTGTGTTTTGAATTTCTGTTTGAGTTGTGTTCTGATTTCCCGTTTGAGTTGTGTTCTGAATTTTGATCTGAGTTGTATTCTGATTTCCTGTTTGAGTTGTGTTCTGATTGTTTATTTGAGTAGTATCAGCATTTACCACAACAGGCAAAAGCAGAGAACTGCTAGATAGTAAAAACAAAGTGGTGAGTGCTACAGGCACTCGCATAGTAGTGCAAAGGTTTTTACCAACAACAGAGCGAATATTTTTTTGTTGAATAGGAAAACCCTGATGTTTCATAATTTATTTATTACGTTTGTGATGTGCTGATTTACCGCATGTTTAGAAATGTGTCAATTGCAGCCATATCATTTACTAAACACATGCAAAACTATAGCCGATGACATGCACATTTGCAGCTGAGTTCCCATGCAAAATTTAAATTCTGTTTTGCAAACTCAGCTAAGATGCACAAGAAGGGAAAACACGAAAACTTAGAACTAGCAAGCATTTGAGCGTTTTTTGCTAGCAGAATTTTAGTTACACTTAGATTAAGCGATCGCCTACGAATCTGGCAAGCGATCGCCTTTCTTGTAGAGAATATCTATACTCTTGTACTATATCAACTTCCCGTAAACACGCTTAGTACCGTGTATCCTTGGCAAAAATTATGTATATGAAAGTATCAGTACTTTGATTTCAAAACTTAACATTAGTACATAAACAGAAACACAAATAGATAAAAAATAAAAAAAATATGAGGAAATCAAAAAAATCAAAATTTTCTGCAAAACTAAGAATTGTTCAAACGGGGTCAGCTAATATAAAGACCCTGAATATAAACCATCATATTTAAAAGGAGTCAAAATTATTTCAAGACTCCTAGTAAACTAAAACTCACAATGTTCTAAGCGCCGGGTAGTAGCTTTATACTCCTGGCGCTTTTAACTTGTCATTGGTCATTGGTAATTAGTGATTGTTAAGGGAATCCAAAATCCTGTTAGAGGATAACTTATTTATTACTGATAAAAAAATGGAAGCCTACAAGATTTGTATAGCTTCCAGTAATTGTTTGTTGTTTAAAGAGCAAGTTTAAAACTAGGTATAACCCTAACAGGGAGGATTAGGATTATTGATTGAAAGAGAAGCGAAATATAGCCATAAATTCTACCAGCCACAAAAATGATCTAACTATTACTTTTTATTTTTCTGTTACTTAGTTGTATTAAGTATTAACTTATTTTCGAGGAATCAACATCCACCACAATGTTGTCACTCTTGTAAGTAATATTTAGACTTGAACAGAAAAATAACCACCAGTAGTAACAGCTTTAGGTAAGAATCATTCTTGGTAATTCCACAAGTTCAGTTAAGTTTTTGATTAACCCAAGCCTTGTTTAGCAAGATTGGGTGGAATATCTAATTATCTAACGTTAGTAACTGAACTTTACTATTTTGATCATTTCGCCTATTCAAAAATAATGTCTTGATTTTACAATCATAAATAATTCTTCATTTATTTTCTCCTGAATATTCACTTAGTAGGTAAATTAAATGTCTAAGTTCTTATTTATAATGTATAAAAATAAATCATATTTGCTCTGCCAAAATGGCATATTATTTTGTAGCAAGTACTGAAAATACTTAGATTTTAGATTTTATTTATATTTATAATGCCAATTTTCCAAAATCCAGCAACACATCCAAACCTGGGAAGCTTTGTAGAATCTGGATTTATTAATTTTGAATTTTGAATTGGTATAGAAATTCTAAATGGTCTGTAAAAAATGATAGAGTAAAAGTAAGCGTTCAGGGGGTGTAAAGAAAACAAAAAACATTTCCCAAAATCAAGGAATGAAATTAAGCCGCTTTCAATAACTCAGAATCATCAGAACAAGGAGTAACTTGTGGAAGCAAAGAAGGTGGAGTGTTATCACCACG
>NZ_JBHFLM010000011.1:0-12320 GCF_041928655.1 Pelatocladus sp. BLCC-F211
TCGAGGCGGGTAGGACTGATTGAACCAGTCAAAGCCCCTTTGGGGCAGAATAACGTTGCGTAGTCCGATTTCTAATCGGCGTAGCAACAACAGTTCGGAATCCACGTTTTTCAAAGCGTGGAGAGTTCAAGGAAAATAAACACAGATGCTCATCTATGTACATCCGTGTTTATCTCTAATTCATTCTAAAACAAATCCAAATCTGTCACCGCGCCAAAACTGCTAGAAGATACCAACTTGGCATACTTGGCAAGTACACCCTGAGTATAACGGGGTGGACGAGGTTGCCAATTTTCACGACGACGAGCTAATTCTTCATCAGATAGGTGCAGTTGTAATGAACGGGCATGAGCATCAATAGTAATGGTATCGCCTTCTTCTACCAGTGCGATCGCACCACCTACAGCTGCTTCTGGTGCAACGTGTCCAACGACCATCCCGTAAGTACCACCGGAGAATCTACCATCGGTGATTAATCCGACGGAATCCCCTAAACCAGCCCCGATAATTGCTGAGGTGGGAGCAAGCATTTCCCGCATTCCGGGACCGCCTTTGGGGCCTTCGTAGCGAATCACAATCACATCACCAGCATTGATTTTTTTGGTAAGAATTGCATCTAAGCAAGACTCTTCAGATTCAAAAACTCGTGCTGATCCAGTAATTTTCGGAACTTTTACCCCAGTAATTTTTGCTACTGCTCCTTCTGTGGCTAAATTACCTTTCAGAACAGCCAAGTGTCCTTGAGTATACATGGGTTTATCCCAAGGACGAATCACATCTTGGTTTGGTGAGGGTTCGTTTGGCACTTCTGCTAAGACTTCTGCAATGGTTTGACCAGTGATTGTTAAGCAATCACCGTGTAGCAAATCATGCACAAGTAACATTTTCATGACCTGGGGAATACCACCAGATTTGTGTAAATCCGTAGCTACATATCTACCGCTGGGTTTCAAATCACACAAAACCGGAACACGAGCGCGGATCGTTTCAAAATCATCAAGACAAAGTTCAACGCCAGCAGCACGAGCGATCGCCAAAAAATGCAGCACGGCATTTGTAGAACCACCTACTGCCATAATCACAGAAATCGCATTCTCAATCGATTTACGAGTGATGATCTGACGGGGTAAAATTTGCTTACGAATCGCTTCTACTAGGACAAATGCTGATTTTTCCGTACTGTCGGCTTTTTCTTCGTCTTCAGCCGCCATTGTGGAAGAGTACGGCAAACTCATCCCCATTGCTTCAAAGGCAGAGGACATGGTGTTAGCTGTATACATTCCCCCGCAGGAACCAGCACCAGGACAAGCACTGCGTTCAACTGCTAAAAGCTCATCTTCGCTTATTTTCCCAGCGCTGTATTCGCCTACCGCTTCAAAAGAACTGACGACGGTTAAGTCGCGTCCGTTGTAGTGTCCAGGCTTAATTGTACCGCCATAAACGAAAATTGCAGGAATGTTCATGCGAGCGATCGCGATCATTGCTCCGGGCATATTTTTATCACAACCGCCAATCGCCAGCACTCCATCCATTGTTTGCCCATTACAGGCAGTTTCTATTGAATCAGCAATTACTTCTCGCGATACCAAGGAGTATTTCATCCCCTCGGTTCCCATGGAAATACCATCGCTAATGGTAATTGTGCCAAACATTTGTGGCATTGCTCCGGCATTCTTAATACCAATTTCTGCCCTTTGCGCCAGTTTGTTGATCCCCATATTGCAAGGGGTAATGGTACTATATCCATTCGCAATGCCAACAATGGCTTTCGTGAAATCCTGATCTTGAAAACCCACAGCCCGCAGCATAGCACGGTTAGGCGATCGCTGTACTCCTTGGGTGACAACTTTGCTTCTCAAATTTTCTGACATTTTGATATTTCCTTCGGACTCCTGAATTATTAGATAGCAGAAATTGGGAAAGGTAAAAAATTTTCCTTTCCCTTTACCCATCTCTTATGGGAGTATCGTACGCAGATATTTTTCAGATGTCCAATATATATTTGTTGATAATTGAAACTTTTAGAATATTAAAACTATGGAACTGAGACACCTGCACTATTTTATCATCCAGGCGGGAAGACCCCATAGGGAACAAAGTGGAGTGTGGGGATGAGAGCCAGGGCAGGAACTATAGTGCTTAACGAATTGACTTGAATTGGATATGTGATTAAGGTCGATCGCATCGCCTTGGTGGATACTTCTCACACGATTCCTTCACGCCATCAACTTAACTTTTGGCACATTTGTGGTGGTGGTAATTCTTTCAAAATATCAGAAACATTAGATAATTAATTCCATGCCCCCAGATTCCTGGAACCATTCCAAAATCTAAAATCCTGTTAGAAGATGACTCACTGATAAATTGTGCCATCTGGCATAATAGCACCCTGCAACAAAGTTCCAGTTAAATATGCACCATACAAATTAGCTTTTTCTAGATTGGCAGCAGTAAAGTCTGCATCTATCAAGTCTGCCATTTTCAGATGTGCTCCGTGCAGTGTAGCTCCTGTTAGCTTGGCTTCAAACAGGTTTGCTCCATTGAGATTGGCTTCTGTGAGGTTGGCTCCTGTGAGGTTGGCTCTCACTAGAGATGCTTCTCTGAGGTTTACTCCTGTGAGGTTTGCTTCGCTCAAATCAACTTCACTCAAAGATGCTCCTTGTAGGTTTGCTCCACTCAGATTTACACCATACAAGTAACCACCAATGAGGTTTGCACCTTTGAAATTTCTTTCTCCCGACTGATAACGTCTGAGAAGTTCGTCTATATGCATTGCGATCGCTTTAAAACTCCTTTACATCTTTAATATATAGTGTGGCTCGTATCACAAAATGTATCAGTTATTTGTGTTACTTAATATTTATATAAAACAAAATATGATCATTAGTCATTTCATCTCTAAGGATGAAAATCTGGCTTATCCTTTTCTCTCGTTGTATGAAACCACTCTGCGTCCGCCTATGCGGCGGGGTAGTTCACCGTTGGCTTCACTGCTCAAGAAGGAAACTACACAGCAACTGTTAGTAGTGTCACTGTTGCTGATTACACGAAGCAAGCTAAAAAAAGCACAATCATAGTAAAAGCTGTGGCTCTAAGACTACAGACAGACAACAGGAGTGGTTAGCTCCTTTTTTTTGTTTCTATCCCTACTCACAAAACGTTTTAGCCTCTCATACCCTTATCTTATTTGGTCTCTACTGCCATTTGTCATTTTATGGAGTATGCTAGTGGAATCTGCTTAGTAGCAGAGTGTAAAAATACATAGTTATATTATTTAATAGAAGTTGATAGTCTTAACTATTCTCATAGCTTACTCCTCTGATGATGATTAATTACCATTTGCATCTAGAATAAGCATCATGATGAGTTTTAAAAAAAACTATAATAGGACTTACGCAAAATCATGAAAAAACTAACCACAAAGGACACTAAGAAATAAGAGCTTGCGAGAGTTATTGCGTAAATCCTATATAAATTACAACATATTGATAAAATTTTTCTTAAATTTTTTTAATTCAAAATTAAATTTATGTTTTGAGTTAATATTTTAGTAAGAATTAATAAATCATGCAGCTAAATATAACTTGCTTCGTATTTGTAACTGATTTTAAATAAGTATATTTTGTAAGTACGTATCATATTTCTATATAAAACTCTTTGTAAATACGGGAAATTTTATCTGCTTTCCGCCTACAATCACTAGATAGAAATGACATCTCAATTACTTACTGTTAAACAACAGTTTCCATCATATAGAGGGAAAAAAAGAATATTACTTATAGAGGACAATGACATCAATAGAATGCTATTGAGTGACTATCTTAGTTACTGTAGATATGAAGTTCAAAGTTTTCCAGAAGGATCTACTTTTTTTGATACAATAGAAGACTTTAAACCTGATTTAATTTTATTAGACCTTAAACTACCAGATATTGATGGTTATTCTCTATTAGAGGAAAAACAGCGAAAAACAGATTTAAAATACATACCTGTATTTGTAGTTTCAGCATTTGCTTTTAAAGCAGATCAAGAAAAAGCTATGAAATTAGGAGCGCGTCGCTACTTCGTCAAACCAATCAATTTAACGGAATTAGTTATGGCAATCGAAGAAGAGTTAGCTTGTCAATATCTATAAATTTTTCTTGGGAAAATAGTTTTTTATTCTGTTTTTTGTTCGTTGATAAATTCTTCAAATTGATGACTCATATTTTGTACATAATTTCCAATTTGTGAAATCTTTAATTGTACTTGAGCCAACATTAGCATTGCTGTCTGCAATTCGTTAAGTGTTTCAGCGATAGCGTCATGATATTTCTCTTCAAATTCTTGTAGATTCATTTTTTGTCCTTAGATAAAGTTATATGATGTTATCAAGCTACTACATCTATTTGTTTTGTGATGTTAGTAATTCGCTTTAATCTTCTCTAACCATATAGTAATTTTTTCTCAATGCATCAGTTTTAAGGGAGTATCCCAAATGTTTAAGTTTATTTTTTAACGCACAGGACGCAGAGATTGACACATTAAGCGCTGAGTCGCAAAGCGACACGCTACGCGAACGCCTTTCCGTAGGGAGAAACACAGAGTATTAACCAGAGCTACTTCGTTTTGCATTTTCAAAAAATTGAGATACTCACGTTTTCAGCTAAAAAATATATCTGGTTAATATTAAAAATAATCTATTTTTTCTGTTTCAAAATCCGTTGTTTTGCTTAATTATTAATCAGCTAATCATAATCAAAAAAACATGAAAAGCTGATTTTTTTAATCAGGAATTTATCAAAATATTATAAAATACAAGCCTGATAAAAAAATCATAAATAAAATAAAATAAAAGAGCGAAGTTTGAAAAAAAATCATGAAGTACGCTCGGTAAATTTGTTTGTCAGGAAAAATAAAATGCTAATCAAATCAAATACTGTCAAGAATATTTTTTCTTTAACTGTATGTGTTCTATGCTTTTTACTTAATCACTCCCTGAAATCGAAGCCCAATATTCCATGAGGAAGAAAGCATAAGATGCACAGCTAAAAACAGTGAGATTACTTAAAATAAATATAGGTAAAATGTAAAGTTACCAAGCTCTGGTTGTGACAACATCTGCTCAAATACTACCGCTACTCAAAGATCCGCAACGCCTAGAAAATCGTCTAGCCGAAATTCCGCCAGAACCGGGAGTTTACTTGATGCGAGACGGGAGCGATCGCATTATATATATAGGCAAATCACGAAAGCTGCGATCGCGTGTTCGTTCATATTTTCGGGAATCACAGAAACTGAGCGAACGTATTGCCACAATGGTAAGGCAAGTGACAGAAATTGAATTTATTGTCACTGATACTGAAGCTGAAGCCTTGGCACTAGAAGCAAATCTGATCAAGCAACACCTACCATACTTCAACGTACTACTCAAAGACGATAAAAAGTATCCCTACCTTTGTATTACTTGGTCAGAAGACTACCCACGGATTTATATCACCCGCAAACGCCTACTCAGTAACCAAAAAGATAAATATTATGGGCCTTATACAGATTCTCACACACTGCGGGAGATTTTGCGTCTGTGCAAACGGATATTTCCTTTACGTCAACGTCCCCAACCACTATTTAAAGATCGTGCTTGCTTGAATTTCGATTTAGGACGCTGTCCGGGTGTGTGTCAGTCGCTGATTTCTCCTGAAGAATACCGGAAAATTGTGCAGAAAGTGGCGATGGTGTTCCAAGGAAGAAGCAGTGAACTCATCGATATCCTCACAGAACAAATGCACAAGCAAGCAGAATTGTTAAATTTTGAAGCTGCGGCGCGATTTCGCGATCAAATTAACGGCTTAAAGTCTCTGACTGCTGATCAAAAAGTATCCTTACCAGATGATACAGTTTCTCGTGATGCGATCGCACTAGCAGCCGACGTTCAACACGCTTGCATTCAATTATTCCAAATTCGGGCCGGGAAATTAGTCGGACGTTTGGCGTTTGTCGCAGAAGTACCCCCCCTTTCATCCCCCCCGCAAACGGGGGGGAACGAGGGGGGGTTAATGGGAGTAATTTTACAACGCGTCTTGGAAGAACACTACCAAACTGCCGAAGTGGTGGAAATTCCCACAGAAATTTTAGTGCAACACGAATTGCCAGAACCCGATATTTTGGCAGATGTGCTAACACAGCGTAAAGGTAGAAAAGTGACGATAGTGGCTCCCCAACGCCAAACTAAGGCAGAATTAATTGAGATGGTAGAGCGAAATGCTCATTACGAATTGCAAAGAATGCAAAAATTGAGCGATCGCAACCAACAAGCGATGGAAGATTTAGCTGCAATCCTCGACTTACCCGAATTACCCCACCGCATCGAAGGTTATGATATTTCTCATATCCAAGGTTCCAATGCAGTAGCTTCTCAAGTTGTATTTATTGACGGTTTACCTGCGAAACAACACTATCGTCATTACAAAATTAAAAATCCCACAGTTACAATCGGACACTCAGACGATTTTGCGAGTTTAGCCGAAGTGATTGGACGTCGCTTTCGCAAGTATGCTGAAGATCCGCAATTACAACGCCTGGGGAATCCAGACTGGCCGGATTTAGTTATGATTGATGGTGGTAAAGGTCAGCTATCGTCGGTTGTAGCAGTCTTACAAGAAATGAATTTATTGGAAGACTTGCGCGTGGTTAGTCTGGCGAAAAAGCGAGAAGAAATCTTTCTACCGGGAGAATCTGAACCACTTTCCACCAACGCAGAACAGCCAGGAGTTCAACTATTGCGACGCTTGCGAGATGAAGCGCATCGGTTTGCTGTGAGTTTTCATCGCCAACAACGCAGTGATCAATTGAAGCGATCGCGTTTAGATGAAATTCCTGGTTTAGGACATCATCGCCAAAAGCAACTTTTGGGACACTTTCGTTCTGTTGATTATATTCGGCAGGCTACACCTACACAACTGGCTGAAGTTTCTGGAATTGGTCCACGCTTGGCTCAAGAAATCTATGATTATTTTCATCCTTAGACCCATTGTTTTGGTGAACACATGAATTAATAAGAAATTATGGGTAATTGATAACTGGGAAAACCCATTATCCATTACCCATTACCCATTACCCATTACTAATCATTAGACTAGCAAATGCTGCTAATGGTGTTCATCTATTAATCGAAATATTTCCTTAAATTTTCTCACAAGAGTTTAATCATAACTCCCTTAGCAACAAAAAATTGATCTCACCTCAAAATTAACACTTTGTTACTGGAACAAATAAAGTGTTAATTTTTTATCTATTTGTTACTCACGCTACTGTTTGTCAAAGCATTTCATGGTGAATCTATATCTATAGGCTATTTTTTTCTCATGTAGAAAAGTCTAGGGAAACATAAAATATCCGAAATATCAGGACTACTATCATTTAAGGCTAGAGTTGATAAATAATAATCAGCCTGAGACTACGTCACTTATCAAAGGTTTAATTTTTTTTGAAAAACATCCAAGTTTTCACTGACAGACAATAATGAAAAGGACTGTAAAACTATAAATATCAAAGTATTCCTTTCAGGGATCACTATTTCTATAAGAGTCAGGCAAATAAAAAATAAATTTTATATCTAAAGTAGGATGGTGAAAAACTATAAATCTTAAGATAATAAAAAATATATCGACTATTAATCTTTTATAGATTAGCTTGATATTACCCAAGAAAATAAAAAAATGATTTTTCTCACAGATGTAAAACTAAAGATTTAGTGACACTGATATATTCACAGCTTTTACAAACAACCAATATTATGATGATGGCCAGAGGTTATCAAATGCAGACAGTACAAAAAATTCACTGTCCAAACTGTGGTAGTGAAGGTGAAAGATATTATATTTCGGATAGACAATTAACTCGGACGCAATGCCAAAACTGTGACTACTTAATGGTATGTTGCACACTTACAGCGAAAGTAATCGAAGCTTATGCCCCTGGAATTTATGCACGGCGATAATTAAGTTAGTAGACAATACTGCTCGGATAAGACAAATAGATTGACATTTAAACCCTGTAGAGACGTTGCAGTGTAACGTCTCTACACGCCTATGACGAAAAATCCTTAACCGAGTAGTATTGAGTTAGTAGATAGTGGTTAGTGCTTAGTGGTTAGTGGTATGCTCACCAAACAACTAAGGATCATGGATTTAATAACCTACAATTTTCGTAGGGTGCATTAGGAACGTAACGCAGCTTACCGAATCAAGATTTTGTATTTTATTTAATCCACATTCCTAACCACTAACAACTAACCACTAACAACTCTACTGCTTATTCGCCCGTAACTGTCCACAAGCAGCATCTGCTTCTAAACCACGAGAGTAGCGTACGCTGACAGCGATGTGATGCTGTTTGAGGACTTTGACAAAAGTTTGAATTTGATCACGGTTGGGGCGTTTGTAGTCAACTTCGGAAATGGGATTGTAGGGAATTAAATTAACATGGCTTTGGAATCCCCGCAGTCTTTTTGCTAGTTCAGTGGCGTGTTCTGGCAAATCGTTAACACCAGCCAGCAGAATATACTCAAAAGATACTCGTCGCCCTGTGATCTCGACATATTCCCGACATTCGGTGAGTAAATCTTCTATTTTGTAGGGATGAGCGCTGGGAATGAGTTTTTCTCGCAGTGCTTGATTAGGTGCATGTAAACTCACTGCGAGGGTAACTTGTAATTTATGTTGAGCAAACTGACGGATGCGATCGCGTATTCCTACAGTAGAAACAGTCATGTTACGCTGTCCAATCCCCACATCTTGATTTAGAGATTGGATCGCACCCAAGACATTATTTGTATTGAGTAAGGGTTCGCCCATACCCATAAATACAATATGGCTCACCCGTTGCTGAAAATCTTCTTGGACTGTCAGTACTTGATCAACAATTTCATGACGTGCCAAATTACGCTTGTAACCACCTTTACCAGTAGCGCAGAAATCACACGCCATCGGACAACCCACTTGAGTAGAAACGCAAACCGTCAATCGTTCTAAAGGTTTTGGATTAGATAATTTCTCATCGTCCCCGCGTCGGAGCGTCCCCGCGTCTCCCCATCTTCGATAAGTAGGAATACCGACAGTTTCAATAATAAATCCATCTGACAGTTTTAAAAGATACTTGACAGTACCATCAGGGGCAACTGAGCGGTAATGTATGGTAGAACGCCCAATGGGAATTTCTGCAACTTCTGCACGCCATTGTTTAGGAAAAACAGAGATATCAGCAAGCGATCGCACTCTCTTGTTATAAATCCAATCATGCAGCTGCTTACCTCGATAACCTGGTTGTCCCTGCTGTTGCACCCAAGCAGTCAACTCCGTTACAGAAGCACCTAGCAACGGAGGAATTGTTATTTTTTGATTGGGTGAATCAACCTCAGACAAAACAGACGTAACAGACATAATTAATCACAATTTCATGCTGGCATATCTATGTTATCTCAAGGTCATTCGATTTTAGATTTTAGATTTTAGACTTCGTCGTGAGCGCTCAGTCGAACGATTTTGGATTTATTCTACAGATAAATCTGCTTGCTCATGCAAACATCAAAACCGGGTGCTGGAAAAGTTATTTTCAACACCCGGTTGGTGATAAATTTATTTATTTCAAACTTGAAAGTACTTTCAAAACTAATTTTCTACGCAAATTAGTTAACTAGAAAAAATCAACCAAACGTTGTACTATTCCAACCCCACATATAGCCTTTGGCGTCATTAAACTCAATATAAATCCGATTTTTTGGTATCCCTAACGCTTGATTAATTTCCTGACAAAAATCTTGACTCATTACCTGAGTTTGATCAGGCTTCATTGTGCCAACGCTTTTAATTTCTACATAACACACTGGATCTGTATTACCAGCAAATGTCATCGGAATTCCTGGTTCAAAAGCTGTCATCACATAGGATTCTGGTTTACCAGTGTGCTTGGCTAATTTAGCAGAGAGATTTTTGAGCATTGCTTCAATTTCAGCTTTTTCAGGCGCAGAAACAGAAGTTTGAACTTTGATCAAAGGCATAACACAAATTTTGAATTTTAGTTGATTGTTGATGATTTTTCTAAAAACTACTAACCACTAACCACTAACCACCATACTGCCAACCTGTTGTTTCCAGTATTAGCTGTTTACCTTCACGATGCACACCAGAAGCTATTACTTCACCCACAAATACAGTGTGATCACCTTTCATCACTGCATCAACAACTTGACACTCAATATATCCCAAAGAATCAGAAATAATCGGACAACCTGTTTCGCCTAGATAAAAGTCTACATCCTCAAATTTATTGCCCACACGACGCATCTGTTTGAAGAACTTTTGTGCTATGTCTTTTTGTCCTTCTTCCAAGAAGCTAATCGTAAATACCCCACTGTTTTTAATCATCTGATGAGAAATAGAATTTTGGTTGACACAATTTACAACCAATGGGGGTTTAAATGAAGCCTGCATTAACCAGCTAGCTGTGAAACCATTGATTTCTTCCCCATCTTTAACACCACAGATATAGAGTCCGTGGGGTATTTTCAACAACATGGTTTTTTTTGCCTGTTCGTCAAGCATCAGTTAATCTACCTAATATTTTTTCTACACTGCTAAGTCTAACGAACAGAAGGAACTGGAGTACAGATATATTTTTGTGAAGAGAATAAACCTCTTGTAAAAGGTATAATTACTGTGAATTGGGGTGCATCTTTTAGGGTAAAGGGGAACAGATTTTTCGATTCCCCTTATCCTTCCCCCTTCACCTTTACCTCAAGTTTCCACCAGAAGTTTTATTATTCTTGGGGACGGAATAGATGAGTATGTTCAGGATGATATAGACGCGATCGCCCAATACCTTGTTTGAGTGCAGGGGTAATCACATAGAGTGTGGTACGGGTTAAATTTTCTTGATGAGTATAATCAGCCAGTTTGTCAAGAGAAACCACCAAAATTTTTTCATCAGGCCAGCCCAGACGATAGCAAATAGCCACAGGTGTATCGGGTGGGTAATGTTCTAATAATTTAGCTTGGGCTGCTTCGATATGACGCGCACTCAGGTAAAGACACAGACTAGCTTGATGTGCAGCTAAAGAACTTAATTCTTCTTTTGTGGGAACCTCTGTGCGTCCGCTAATGCGTGTCAGGATAATTGTTTGCACCAAACCAGGAACGGTAAGTTCTACTTTCAATTTCGCAGCAGCAACCTGAAAAGCACTGATACCGGGTACAACTTCAAAAGGGATTTCTGCTTCAGCCAAAAGCTGCATTTGTTCCTGAATCGCACTATAGAGACTGGGATCACCAGAATGAAGACGGACAACAGACTGGTGCGATCGCACTCGTTCTATCATCAGTGGCAAAATCTCTTCTAAAGTCTTGTTCGCAGTTGGAATAATCTCTGCATCTTGGCGACAGAATTGCAAAATTTGTTGAGGCACCAAAGAATCAGCAAATAAAATTACATCGGCAGCCATCAAGATTTTTTGTGCTTTAATGGTTAAAAGTTCTGGATCTCCAGGCCCTGCTCCGACAATATACACACATGGGTTTAACAATAGTAAGTTGTTTTGGTTACTAAAATATCCAGAGTTATTACGCATAAAAAAATCAGATAAATAATTAAAAAAATTTTTTTTGAGATTTTCTCAGTATCTTTCCGGATCGACTCTCCCTATCTAGTAGATATGAATGGTAGATGCACCCTGGTTAAGCCCTAGAGAAAACTCTGGGGCATTTTTTATTCTTTGTCATTAGTCATTGAGGATCGGGAAGAGACGCGGTGAATCTATCGAAGCAATACGGGAGCGTGAGAACCCCTACGATTTATCGAGGGGATGAAACGCGAATCATCGGATTTTAACCCGCAGTTTCTCTTTCAATGTATTGTCTTACCGCTTCTCGAACCAAATCATTAAGAGAACGCTCTGTTTTTTGAGAAAGCTTTGTCAAGTCTTGATGCTCTTTATCTGAAAACCTAACAGTTAGTTTCTGCATGACTCCATATTGGTGTTATAATAGGGTCATGGTAACACAAGGATGAAAAACTCCAAAAAACAAACGTGATGCCATACTGAACCACGACAATTGAAGACATGGGGTTGTGTTGAGAAGTCTTTTTAGAGCCATCAACACGTAAAATCTTCATGGTTGGAACGAACACACAAGTAGCCGCACAGCCGAGAAATTGGTCGAGGCGGGTAGGACTGATTGAACCAGTCAAAGCCCCTTTGGGGCAGAATAACGTTGCGTAGTCCGATTTCTAATCGGCGTAGCAACAACAGTTCGGAATCCACGTTTTTCAAAGCGTGGAGAGTTCAA
>NZ_JBHFLM010000110.1:0-109797 GCF_041928655.1 Pelatocladus sp. BLCC-F211
ATCATGAAAAAACTAACCACATAGACGCGCTTTACTCGGCTACCTTTGGTAGGCGCGTTAGCGACAGGCGTGCAAGTAGACAGGGAGTGTCGAAGCGCAGGGTAGGACACAAAGGACACTAAGAAATAAGAGCTTGGGAGAATTATTGCGTAAGTCCTAATAGGATTGCTATATACTGCTAATACTTGTAAATTGTAATTTTCAAAAAGTTAATTACGCAACATTATATTAACTTGACAATAAACATATGTCCTTACTTCTTTTAGTCAATTAAAAATTAAAACAATGGTAATTTTATACACTAATAAAAATAATAATAACTATTTTAGTTAATTAAGACACAGTAATATAGGCAATTTAATATGATAGGATTACGGTCTTCCAAGCATATCTATCATCGATAATAAATTCGCTCCTATCGAACTGGTAATTTTAGCATGAACGCCCCAAAAATCCTAGTTATAGAGGACAAAGAAATCCTTGCTGTAGATATTAGAAATAGTTTAAATAAGCTAGGATATCATGTTCATAAAATAGCTAATTCTGTCAAAGAAGCTATACAGAATATTGCAGAAAGTAAACCAAACTTAGTATTAATTGATATTTGTTTAGTAGGAGAAATAGACGGTGTACCAGTAGTAGATATTATTCAAGATACTTTTAAAATTCCAGTATTATATCTAACAGACTGTTTAGATTATAAATCATTAAATAAAAATCAATTACAAGAGCCTTTTCGCTATATTGCTAAACCTTTTACTGAAAAAGATTTATATAATGCAGTTGAAATGGCTCTTTATAAAGATAAAATTCAAAAACAGTGGCAACGTGAAAATCAAAGACTACTGACGCTGATTAATAGTATGGGCTGTGCAGTAGTAACGACAGATATTAATGCTTGCATCCAAATGATGAATCCGGTAGCAGAAATACTTACTGGTTGGGAGCAAAAAGCAGCATTTGGAAAATATTTGGGAGAAGTTTTAAATTTAGTTGACAAAGACACTGGAGAAGAGATTGTTCACATTGCAACACAAGCAATGAAAGCAGGTGTAGTTTTGCAACTACCAGAAAACTGTATTCTCATAACTAGGAATGGAAGAAAAATTCCGATTGGGGATACTGTTTCACCGATTCGCGATAATGTGGGTGTGATTACAGGTGCTGTGATAGTTTTTCAAGATATTACTGAACGTAAGCAAAAAGAAGCACAACTAGTTCGCAATGCTTTCTATGATGGACTGACAGCACTACCTAACCGAGTATTATTTTTGGATAGGCTAAAACAAGCATCAGAACGTTGCAAAAGACGCCTAAATTATCATTTTGCCGTTTTGTTTTTAGATTTAGATAGCTTCAAAATCATTAACGATCGCTTTGGGCATGGAATGGGTGATGATTTATTAGTAGCGATCGCTCGACGTTTGGATTCTTGCTTGCGTAGTGGTGACACTGTTGCTAGATTTGGCGGTGATGAATTTGCAGTGTTGTTAGAGGATATTAAAGACGTTAGCGACGCTATCAATATTACTAAACGCATTCAAGAAACTTTAAGTTTACCTCTTCACCTCAATGGACATGAAATATCTACAACAGCTAGCATCGGGATTGCTTTAAGTAGCAATGGTTACGAAGAACCGACAAATCTATTGCGGGATGCGGATGTAGCAATGTACCGCGCTAAGGGAAAAGGAAAGGGCAATTATATTGTTTTCGATCATAATTTTACAGATTAATAAATAAGATTACGTTTTTTCTGAATTCTCTACTAATCACTTAACATTCTATTAAATTACCTGCTTTTTCAGACTAAAGTGGATATCTGACCGTCAGCCAGCAAAGCTAATGGTAAAAGTTCTCACAAAGTTTAAATGGTTAACAGTAATTTTTGTTTCGGTATTGTTGGGTGTCCTGTTTATATCTGTTCCTTCTGCTCAAACCCAACAGCCAGTAGTCCTCAATTTGTTGATGACAGCCCCTGATGCTCAACCTTGGAAAGAGGGGATCATCAAAGATTTTGAGAGTAAAAATCCTGGTATTCGCATTAATATTATTGAGGGACCAAACGCCACTAATTTACTTGAAGACCTGTATACATCGGCATTTATTTTAGGTGATTCTCCATACGACCTCATCAATATGGATGTGATTTGGACACCTAAATTTGCTGCGGCTGGGTGGCTGTTAGATTTAACAGATAAAGTTACACAATCAGAATTGACAGCATTCTCACTCAGAGATGTAGAAGGGGGACGTTACAAAAGTAGATTGTATAGAATTCCCATGCGGAGTGATGTGGGAATGCTGTATTATCGGGAAGATTTACTCAAGCAAGCGGGGTTTAATCCACCAGAAACTTTTACGGATTTAATCAAGATTTCCCAAACTTTAAAACAACAAGACAAGATAAATTGGGGATATGTTTGGCAAGGTCGCCAATATGAAGGTTTAGCGGCGATGTTTGTCGAAGTTCTCAAAGGTTTCGGGGGATTTTGGGTGAATCCTAACACGTTAGAAGTAGGATTAGATAGACCGGAAACCTTAAAAGCGATCGCTTTTCTTAAAGAGACAATTCAAACAGGGATTTCTCCGCCTGGTGTCACCACATACCAAGAAGAAGAAACTAGACGCATCTTTCAAAGTGGACAAGCGGCTTTTTTACGTAGCTGGCCTTATGTTTGGCCTTTAGCTAATGCCAAGGATTCCCCGATTAAAGGTAAAATAGCTATCAAACCAATGGTTAGCACCTCTGGTGAAAGTGGGGGAGCTTGTTTAGGTGGATGGGGTTTAGGAATTTCTAAAACCACCAAGCATCCCAAAGAAGCTTGGACAGCAATTCAATACTTTACTAGTGAAGAAGCACAGCGTCGATTTATTCTCAAAGCTGGTTTTGTACCCAGCAGACGTTCACTATTTACAGATCCGCAAATTGTCGCCACCTACCCCCACTATCCCCAATTACTAGAAGTAGTAGAACAAGCCGTTTTGCGTCCACCCATCGCCCAATATGCTCAAACCTCAGATATTTTACAACGTTACCTGAGTGCAGCATTAACAAATCGCATGTCACCGGAAGCAGCCATGAAAGCAGCAGCACAGGAGACGAGGCGGTTGTTGGGGAACAAAACAATTAAAAATTAAAAATTAAAAATTAAAAATTAAAAATTAAAAATTGGGAAGAAAGGGAAATAGCTTTGAGAGATGTAGAGAATAACTATTGACCATTGACCATTGACAATTGACCAATGACAAATGACCATTGACCAATGACCAATTTAAGTAAAATCCGTAGTCGAGAACAGAGAACAGCGTGGCTTTTTTTATTGCCTGCGCTGCTGTTGTTGTTGTTAGTATTTGGTTATCCGATTCTGCGGGCTTTTTGGTTGAGTTTGTTTGCTAAGAATTTGGGAACTCAGCTAGAGGCTAATTTTGCTGGTTTGGATAATTATGTGCGGATGGCTGGAGATGGGCGTTTTTGGCAAAGTTTCTGGATTTCATCTGTATTTACAACTGCATCGGTGATTTTTGAATTGCTGTTAGGGTTGGGAATTGCTTTGGTTCTCAATCAACGATTTTTTGGACGAGGTGCGATACGGACGATCGCGATCATACCTTGGGCTTTACCCACTGCTTTGATTGGTTTGGCGTGGGCGTGGATTTTTAATGATCAATTTGGGGTGGTAAATGATATCTTGCTGAGGTTGGGTGTGATTCAAACTGGTATAAATTGGCTGGGAGAACCAACTCTAGCAATGGTTGCAGTCGTGTTTGCAGATGTATGGAAGACTACGCCATTTATTAGTATTTTGTTGCTGGCTGGTTTGCAGTCAATTTCCTCAGATTTGTACGAAGCCCATGCAATTGATGGGGCTACGCCTTGGCAAAGTTTTTATAAAATTACCTTACCACTGTTGATGCCACAAATTTTGATCGCGATGTTGTTTCGCTTTGCCCAAGCTTTCGGGATTTTTGATTTAATTGCTGTGATGACGGGCGGTGGGCCTGGTGGCGCGACGGAAGTTGTATCTTTGTATATCTACTCGACAATCATGCGGTATTTAGATTTCGGTTATGGAGCGGCGCTGGTAGTGGTGACATTTGTATTATTGATTGCAGCTGTCGCGATCGCAAGTTGGTTGTTGAAAAAATCTCGTTTAACGGTGTAGGGGAAGGGGGATCGGGGATCGGGGATCTATTGGCGGATTACTAGATTTTTGATTAAAAGTAAAAAAAAAGCCAGTGTGAAAAATAGCACTGGCGGGAATGAATCCAAGAGCACAAGGTTCGCTGAGCTATAACTAAGAATTCCAGAAAATCATGATTTTTTAAAGGTATATGCAACTTTCATGCAACATGTATACATATTTGTCCTTGGTGCGATGGTTCAGATACACTTTTGGCTGTGGCGGTTAACTCACTACAGCATCAATCGGTAGCTTGTATAGAAGCTACTATGGGCTGATCGCGATCGCAGCACAGTCCAACTTGATCTTTTATGGATCAAGCGAATATTTCATCGCAATCCTAATAGTTGCATTCTTCCTCAGCGGGAAACTTGAGTCTTTAAAATTTGGTATACCAGTTTTGACTGATATTGTTGGATTATTGGAAACACCAAAACCCTCTTGTGGAATACCTAACAAGTCTCTGTTTAGTGTGTAATCTCCATTTTGATCATCTACTGCGGCAACAGCATAAGTTCCAGGCTTTAATCCGTAGAATTCCTTTTTGATAGAATTTCCCTGAATCTGAACGCAACCACTTTGTACTTCACTAGCATCACTCAGAGGAAATCCTTGTTCATTATTATAAATTCTCAGGCAAATTTGCCCATTTTGATGACGGATTCCATTGACTACAACAGTTAAGTTAATAGTAGAATTTTGACTTGCTGTAGCCAAGCCCAAGATGACAAAATTAGAGACTAAAAACAGATTAAATAGAGTAATTTTTTGTATGATCATATGTTTGCAATAATTTATGAATATCTGTTATTTGCAGCCATTCCTGGGTGCGTCGCATTCCCTCTTCTAGGTCAATTTTTGCTTCAAAATTTAACATCTTTTGAGCTTTGGAAATAGAATAAGCATAGGGACGAGAGAGAAAATCCATAGTTTCTGGTAGCAGATCGGGTTTTTTCCGAAAAAGTTTTTGTCCCTGTTCGCGTACCCGCAGAAATAATTTGGCTTCATCTTTTGATAAAGAAATAGGCACGGATAAACCTGCGATTTCAGCTAAATTAGTAAAATATTTTTTCCAAGAAGTATTTTTCCCATCAGTGATATTAAAAATTTCTCCGTATGCTTCTTTTTCCATAGCAAGAAAGATGGCATCAATCAGGTTATCAATGTATAAATGGTTGATAACACCTTGTCCATCGTTAATCAATGCGAATAATTTTCGCTGCATCATCACTATTGGTCGGACTATCCAGGGAATACTTCCTGGGCCATAAACATCTCCTGGTCTAATAATGATGATTCCAAAACCTGGTGGAGTATCCAGTTCTAAGAGTGCTGCTTCGGCTTCTATTTTTGTCTGACAGAAAGGATTATTCTCACCACGCAGTGGCCCCTCTTCCGTAACGCCATCGGGATAGTTGAAACCGTAAACCATCGCACTGGAGAGATGAGTAAAGGTTTTGACACCGGCATTTTTAGCAGCTTTAGCCATATTCACCGTTCCACCCACATTGACCTCACGAAAATGCTTGATTTGTCCAGTTTCTTGGACAATACCAGCCGTATGCAAAACGATGTCTACTCCCTGACAAGCTTTATGAGCAGTCGCAGGATCGGTAACACTACCAACTATTACCTCAGCACCTAGTTGTTGTGCTTTTTTGACTTTCTCTGCGGAACGTCCTAGTCCCCGGACTTTCATCCCTCGCGCTATGGCTAGTTCAGTAGTCCGCAAGCCAATAAATCCACCAATTCCTGAAATGAGAAGTGTTTGTCCAAAGAGGTTCATAAGAAAGTGGGTGTAGGGGTGAAACTTGTTTGATTGAGACTGCTTTCTGCCTTCATGAATGAGGGCGTCTAGGAACTCGACGAACAATACTCAAAGCAGGATATCGGGGAAGGGCAATCATTTGATCAGCAAAAGTAAATTTTTTATTTTTACAAGCTTCAACAATACAGGCGACAACATTATCGGCGAGAATTTCTGCTGTTTCCTGACTAATTGCAGGCTCAGAAAACATGAAATTCAAATACATTTTTTCTTCAAAAGTCAGAACCGCAACACACAATCCTCTAAATGCTGCATTAGAAGTCACAAAGCTGATTTCTTCAAGTTCAAATACACCATACTCTGAACGAATATTGATTCTACCTATATTTGTGACACCAACTGTGGAAAATACTTGATGAGGGTAAGCGAGAAGAAATTTAATCAACAGCTTGGTTAATAAGGGCAAACAGAAGATGCGATCGCTTGACAAAGTCTCTTGCATTTGTTGTCTTCTGTTGCGAGCTAAATTCCAGAAGCGTGTATTTGATTTTAAGGTATGACAGGAAATATCACCGGAAACCAACACACCCAAATGTTCATCACTGACTGGTGGTTTGAGTCGGTGACGCAAATTGATTGGAGACCAACAGCTAACACTCAAATCTGTTTTTTGATCAGCACTGATTTTTTTACCTGCTGCAAACAACATCGCTGCACACAAAGCAGCGTGTACCGTTGTCCTATTCTTTCTACAAACATTTATTAACTTTGTGGTTTGCTCCTCGTTGAGCTTTCTGTGAACAATACCAGTACGGCGTGATTCAATTGGTGCGAATTTTTCAAAGTTTAAGGTTTGTGGTCGGTAGCGAATATCCCTTAATAAAAGTCTAAATATGCCTAAAAAGAGATTTAACCAACCTTTCCATCCCTGCATTGAGTTTGGTAAGAGTTTTTTAATTGGTGGTAATGCAGGCAAGCTGATAACTTCTATTGGTTCTAAAGAAATGAGTTTTTGGCAATATCTCAAAAGGTCTGAATGCAATTGCATACATGATAAACCGTCTGCGATCGCATGATGTATTGTTGTGATCACATAATTGACGTTGCTCTCATTTTTCAGACTCACAAAGACAACTCGCATTAAACTTTTGTCACTCTCAATTTTTTGATTGAGTTCTTCTTGAACAACTTCTCGCCACTGTTGTGAGTGCAGTTTTGTCACAACACGTAAAGGAATCTCGATGTCTCCAGTTTCAAAGCGTAAATTATTTAATCTACCGATAATCCGCGATTTCAGACGAGGATGACGTGCCTGTAACAACTCAAGAGCTTGTCTAACAATTTCTTTGCTGAAGATTCCATTAATTCGACAAATCGTAATTATGTGGTATGTTGTAGCACGACGATTCAAAATCTCCATCGCTTGCTCGTAAGGAGAAAGTTTCCTGTCATAGAGCATAATTACCTTTTCAAATAAGTTTTTAAACGGACATGATATTACTGATAGCGTCCAGAGCCTCGACGAACAACACTCAAAGCAGTAGGAGCAGTAGAGGGTAGCTGAGGCGGAGGAAGTACAAAAATTTGATCGGAAAAAGTGAATTTTGCGTTGTTGCAAGCCTCAACAATACAAGCAAGGACATTATCGGCGATAACTTCTGCTGTTTCCTGACTAATTGCAGGCTCAGAAAACATGAAATTCAAAACCATTTTTTCTTCAAAAGTGAGAACAGCAACACACAAACCCCCAAATGCTCCCCATGCAGGAACGAAGCTAATTTCTTCAAGTTTAAATACACCATAATCCGCAGGAATGTTCACTCTACCTATATTTGTGACACCCACTGTGGCAAACATTTGGCGAGGAAATGTGATCAGAAAATCGGTTAACGGCTCAATTAATAAAGCTGAACAAAAGACCCGATCACCTTTTGTACTTGCTTCCATCTGTTGTTTTCTGTTGCGAGCTAAATCCCAAAAGCCTGTATTTATCTTTAAGGTATGACAGGAAATATCACCGGAAACCAACACACCTAAATGTTCATCACTAACTTTTGGATTGAGTCGGTTACGCAGATTGACGCTTGACCAACAGCTAACACCAACATTTGTTTTTTTGCCAGCATTGATTTTTCTCCCTGCTGCAAACAACATCGCCGTACACAAAGCAGAGTGTACTGTTGTTTTATTCTTTCTACAAACATTGATTAACTGTGTGGTTTGCTCTTTGTTAAGCTTTCTGTGGACAATACCAGTACGGCGTGATTCGATGGGTGCAAATTTTTCAAACTTTAAGGTTTTTGGTCGGTATCGAATATCTCTGACCACATGTCTAAATACGGTCAAGAAAATATTTAACGCACCTTTCCATCCCTGCATTGATTTTGGTAGAAGTTTTTTAATCGGTGGTAGTGCAGGTAAGCTGACGACTTCTATTGGTTCAAAAGATATGATTTTTTGGCAATATTGCAAAAGTTCTGAATGCAGTTGTATACATGACAAGCCGTCTGCGATCGCATGATGTATTGTTGTAATCAAATAATTGACCTTGCTGTCATTTTTGAGATGAACAAGGACAACTCGCATTAAACTTTTGTCACTCGCAATTTTGTGATTGAGTTCTTCCCAAACAACTTCCTGTGACTGTTGTGAGTGCAGCTTTTTAACTACACGTAAAGGAATCTGGATATCTCCAGTTTCAAAACGCAAACTATCTAACTTATCGACAATCCGAGAGTTAAGCCGAGGATGACGTAGCTGTAGTAATTCCAAAGCTTGTCTGATGGTTTCTTCATCGAGGAGTCCGTTGATGCGACAAATCGTGACTATATTGTAGGCGCTAGCACGACGATTCACAATTTCTATAACTTGCTCCAAAGGAGAAAGTTCTCTGTCGTAGAGCATAAGTTGTATGTATTGTATTTCATGTTTTGTACTCAGTCTCATTCAATTTAGCGATCGCTCACTTTTGCCTTCAAAGAAGCAAAATGTTTTCCACCAAGTTCAATTTGATTTTGTTGACACCCAATCTTCAATCTTTCTACTAGATATTCCAAATCATGAGCTATAAAATTTGTGCCATGATCTGGTTCTACCAAACTTACTAAAGCTGTATTTTCTACCTCTTGATTTGCCAAGCTAGAAATACCCAGAAAATTTAGTACTCCTGATTCATAAGTTCCACAAGGAACTGAAGGGTTATTTACTCCAACATAATATTCATTTGCTTGAAACCAGTCAGATGCTGGGTAGCCGTGAAAATGAACGATTGGCGCACCATTTTTAATAATTTCTGGTGTATATAAGGCAGCAGATAAACTAATAGCAAGCATGACATAGATATCATAAGAAGGTTTGATATCTACTAATTCTGGATGAATACTCTGTGGTAATTGCAAAAATAACTTTTCTTTCAAACCAATCCGAATAATATCGCTTTCAAGTTTTAAATCGGTTTTGTTTGAGCCGGAACGAGAACTGACAAGCCAAATATCTGGAATCTGTTTAAATCTATATTCTCCTTTGATCTTGGTTTTGATGTAATATCTACCTTTGTCATTCTGACGAAATTCATCACTACTAAATCCCGCAACTGATAATAGATTTTGCCACTCATTTTCAGTTATTTCTGGTTGACCAACATATTGCGGAGGTTCAGCATAAGCAACAAAACCATAAGAGACACCCGTCCTCCCATTCACAATGACGTTAACAATATCTCTATGAGATTTTCTTTTAATAACTTCACACAGTTTAAAGCCTGGTGGAAATAAACCTGTTGATGCCAGATCATTCCCTAATTTTACCAGTTTTGCAGCATAGCTAGATTCATGAGGATTATACTGTCCTAAAGTAAATCGACTCAGTAAAAGTGGATATATTGGTACAAAAACTTTAGGCACTAATGAGTTTAAAACAAAGTGTCCCATCTCATTTTTAGGAAACACAGAATCAGAAAGATTCATATTTAAAATTGAAATTTTTTCATGAGATACTCCAATTACCATCTCTGAAAATGTTCTGATGAGAGTGTTTAAGCCAATATTGATTTTTTCTTGATAAGAAATTACAGGATTTGTAAACTCTTTATCTATTTCTGTTAAGGTAATTACTTGAGTGTTAGTAGGATCTTCAATATATTTTGCTACATGGTCTTCAGCCCAACTACTCAATTTTGCTATTCTAGAAACAGAAATTTCTCGATCTTTCAAGATAAAGCGAGAATACATTTGATACAAAGTCTCTGCTGCCAAAACACCCAACTTTCGGATATAACCAGGAGATTTTTCCACATCAATTACTGCATCTATTTCCGATTTGACACTCCTGATTTTGAAGCGTTTATTTAATTTGCTTATTGGCAAAGTAATTTCATAACTTAATTCGATTGTTGCTTCTTGCCAAGGTAAAACTTTTACTCCATACTCCTTGAGTTTCGCTGCCAATTCTTCTTGGAATTTAATAACTTCTAGCTGATTGTAATTTTTCGATAATGGTCTAAATGTAATTGTTAGCTTTTGAGCCATAACTTTCGGATCAATCACTGGTGGTTTATATTCCACACTTGATTCTTCAATAAATCCTCCAATTAAACGACCAATAGTTTGTAAACTCAGTCCAATACTTAAGGGAACAAAAGCAGCTTTGAGAGCTACATCTCTATCGCGTAGCAAGGTCAAAATCTCAGTTTTATGAGCAGTTAGTTCCGCCTGTATTTCTGGTGTCATTACCCCCTTGGGAGAACGAAGATTTAGTTTATTATTGTTAACCCACAAGTCAATACCGTTTTGAGTCAGGTTTTCTAAAAGTTCATGTACGTTCATAGTTTTTTATCTCTCATTATGATAGTGTTTATGCGGCTTCAGAAATAAATTTTCTAGTAAAAAATTAACTAGTAGACAAATACAGTTAGCTAAAAATGAAATTGATATAGGAATCCGGTTTGATTTATGAACTTACTCGTGAAGACCGGGAACTCTTAACGGGGAACTCTTAACAGAAAGTGTACTGAGTTTTTTAAGCGCAGAGCGCAGGCTACGCCAACAAAAATCAAATATGAGTCCTATATGAAGAATTGAGGATATTACGAATGGGAATTGAATTTTGACTAGCAAGTTTAGATTTTAGATTGAAATTAATCTAAAATCCAAAATTCAAAATCCAAAATTAATTGACTTCCCAAAGGGTAGGTTATTTTCAAATCTCAAATGATTCAGAATCTACTAATTCTTCTGCTAAACGCTTGCTTAACGCTTCAATAGTGGGATAATGCCACAACAGAATTAGAGACATCTTAAATCCAAACAATTTCTCTGCTCTACTGGTAATAACCATCCCCTGTACTGAATCTAAGCCGTAACTGTCTAAAGGTTCTCGGATATCTATTTCATCTGGTTCAACACCCAGCATCTCAGAAATGTTAGAGACTAGCCAGGCTTGTATTTCTTCTGCTGTGTAAGACTGTTTAGCACTTGAATTAATCACAGACTGACTCATATTTATACCTGTGAAATCAAAGGAATTTGAACAATACTGAAAATAGCGTTAGTTGTGAAGTAAGGTTGTTCAAGTAATAGTGTCTACACACCAATGTATATAGGACTAGATTGAGAGAAATTTAGTCAAGTTTCTGCCTAATCACCTGAAACCATCGATTGCTCTGGATGATTGAGGTCATGGGCTGGAGTGGTTGATAGAACTGGATTGCTAACATTTTCATTTCTCAAGGATTCTACGGTTTTTGCGATCGCCTGTGGTGATTCTGAGTAGAACTCAGGATGGGTATTCCAAGCTGACATACCCAAAAACTTTTCACACACCCTACCAATCCCGATCAGAAGAATGCAGAACACCCAAGAACAATAAAGTACCAAATGAAACTCTTCGTAATACCCACTACCCCAGGCAACTAAGCGCCGTAATAGTGGATTGTTCCAGTGGTTGCTGTACTTGCCAGTCAGTTTAACAAGAATCTCCATGGAAACTCGATATTTCAGCATCTTGTACATGAGGCCCATCGTTGTGGAAACATGGAAATGCTCCTTCTGACTCCACTTTTGGTAGTGTTGAAAAACTTTCCTGTCTCGATTGTTCTTCAAATACCCATCAATAGCATCTGCTGCTTTTTCTGCCGAACGAAAGGCGAGGTGTACCCCAGACGAGAAAAGAGGATCAACAAAGAAATTAGCATCTCCCACAAGAATCCAGCCATTACCCACAGACTGTTTTGAGGCGTAGGATAGATTGTGCAACATTCGGACTTTGGAAAATTGTTCGGCCTGCTCAAACCGCTCTTGGATAAACTTATACTGATTAATATAAGTGAGTAGAATTTCTTCTGGGCTTTTCTGCTTCCACCAACTTGTTCCTGGCTCATTCATTACTACTCCAACACTCATGATGTCTGATGCAAGTGGAATGAACCAGATCCAACCGTTTTCAATTACATAGCCGTTGAAGTAGCCTTGCTGAATACCAGAAGCACGGGTGACATGCTTGAAGTGTCCGAACACAGCCGAGGTTTTGATCGTTTTGTTCGGAATTAGGAATTTGCGGCTTCTAGTTATTAAGCCGTATCGACCTGAGCAATCAGCTATACATTTGGCTTTGGTGATGTATTCAATATTATCTTTACTTTTCCAACGGATTCCAGTTGCTTCGTCACCTTCCCAAAGGACTTCTTTAACCACTGCCTCCTCAAAAACTGTGGCTCCCTCTTTCCGAGCATGGTTAAGCAGAAACAGGTCAAACTCACTTCGCTCTACTTGATATGCATAAGGGCGCTGTTGCAGCTTTTGCCTGGGAAATTTATAAAATTCTTGTCTGCTGTACTCGTATTCAGACTGCTGTGGATTCAGCCCAATCCGAATTTCTGTACCATATTTAAATGTGTTACCAAGATGCTGTAGTGGTTCAGCAATTCCTAACTTTTCCCAGATTAGCTGGGTTGCAGGTAACAGAGACTCCCCTACATGAAAACGGGGAAATTTTTCGCGTTCGAGTACTAAAACCTGATATTTTTTCCGAACCAGTAAAGTAGCTAAGGTGGAGCCAGCAGGGCCGCCTCCAATCACAACAACGTCATAGTAACTGTGATTCATGAAATTGATCAACTTAAATTCAATATTTAAATCTAATGAATTCTATTGGATTCCTATTTAATTTTTGAAAAAAACTCAGTACACTTCCTGTTAAGAGTTCCCGGTCTTCACGAGTAAGTTCATGAATCAAGTCGGATTACTATTCTCACAGGCGACAGACTTGGAGAACTTATGAAAGAATTTAGTGTTATTTTGGACAGCCTTGCTAATCGAGGCTCCTGTAGCCATAACACGCATTTCACGATTGATAGGCCATGTGTAGTCTAGTTTATCGAAAAACCTGCACAGTTCTGAAATAAGACGTTGGTGATACTTTAAATTCAAATGTAAACCTTCATGCTCGTGACAGAAGCATCTCTCTATCCAAGAGAGTGCTTCTTGGGTAGACATACCAAATAGAGGAGACCTTAGTATCTTGTAGACTAGGGGTATAACAAAGAGTTGATCTGGAGAAAAGCTTGCAACTGCCCCAGCAGAAAGCCCATTCAGAATCGTAAGTTGCATCATGTAGATTGAAAAATTAGCCATGAATTTCTCGTAGGCTGTTGGCTTCGGGAAGTCCTTGTACAATTCTTGAGCGATCAACAGCGAAGTTGTAGTGTGAAAAGATTCATCCAAGAAATGGTAGTGGGAGACAGCCGTCGGAGATGGGATAAACTCACCTTTCTTTTCTAACTCCTTGAAATACTGAGAACGACTGTGTTCTGTGAGCTTGAGAATCATATTGGCGATGAAGCGCAAGGCATAGTACTGGGATGCCAAGAAAGGTGTGCTTCCCCAGTTAAAGCCGAATAACTGCCGTATAGGTCCAGGCGACAAACGCCCAACTAGACCCTTTTGAATCACCTGAGACTCATTCCCTGTGAGGGGATTACCAAATATTACCTTACCTAGCAGGGCCATCTCCGTCAAGTTACCAATCGTGCGAAAAGCATGAATGTGGTAACGTTCTTGTGAAGTTTCTACATCCAGTTCATGACAGAGGGTTTCGTAACCACCTATGTTGTAAAAAACACTACCTGTTATTTGATTGTAAAGAGCTGTATTAGCTTCGCTAGCAGCAGTAAGATTGTAACCTCCAACCCAAAATAGATGATTAAGAGCAATCTTTTGCGAGGGAGAAGCTGCATCGTAAAGTGGAGTGCCATAGAGAATTGAAAACTCAGGATCACTCCAATAATGATCTCTGTGGCTGTTGTAATCAAAATTTTGATCCAACTCGGTTATTTTCTCAGTATAGTTGGACTCCCTGTTACGCCGATAGTTGATTTCGGTGGCTTTTAAATGCTTCTTGACCTGTATATCAGATTTAATCTGGTGTTGTTTTTTTGTCTTTAACTCTTCAGTGTTATCTATCATGTGTCCCTCTTTATGGATTCTGTAAAATCAAAGATTTGATCTGTGAAGAAGCTTGTAAAACAATATCTAAATAACTGCTTTTAAGTACCACTAAAATCTTGTAAAGTACCTGACTCGGAATCGAGCTTGGCTATCCAGCTATCCACAGACCCAGCATTAATAGCTCCCAAGGAACCCTCAGTAGTTCCTGTCACAAACACATTACCAAACTTGTCTAATGTAATACTGGTAGCGGCATCAGACTTGGATGTTCCAAACTGTTGAATCCGCAACTGATTGCCGTCACTGTCGTACTTAGCAACCCAGGCATCATTAGAGCCGGCATTGCTTCCTTCCAAGTTTTTGTCGGTATATCCCACTAGAAAAATATTGCCATTTGAATCGACCTTCATGCCCGAAGATGCATCATCACCGCCAGTACCAAACTGTTTTATCCACAGTCGATTACCATCGCTGTCATACTTGCTAATCCAAACATCATCAGACCCAGCATTCTTTCCTCCCAAGTTACCTAAAGTCCATCCTGTCATGTAGACATTGCCTTGACTGTCTGTGTCAATTGCCTTTGGGAATTCAAAATCCTTAGTGCCAAACTGTTTAGTCCACTCCAACTGACCATCATTGTTGTCATTCTTGGCAATCCAGACATCATATTGCCCAGCATTCTTTCCTCCCAAGTCACCCAGAGTCCAGCCTGTAGAATAAACACTGCCGTCATTACTGACGGTAACAGCGTAAGCTTCATCAAAAGCGGAACTCCCAAACTCTTGAAACCACTGCTGATTGCCATTGCTATCATACTTAGTTACCCAGACATCATCCGCGAAGACATTCGGCTCGAAAAAAAGTCCTTCCTGTTGTTGCTCAATAGTGAATCCTGTGAGGTAAACACTGCCATCGTCATCAACTTTCATGCTGAAGGAGGCATCAATCAGTTCAGTCCCAAACTGTTGAATCCACTGCTGATTACCATTGCTGTCATACTTGCCCACCCAGACATCATAATTTCCTTCTCCTTGATTGGCTCCCCCAAAATCGCCTTTCGATATTCCTGCTAGATAGAAGTTACCTTTGTTGTCAGTGGCGATGCTAGTAGCTAAGTCAGCACTGGCAGTACCAAACTGTTGAAACCACTGCTGATTGCCATCGCTATCATACTTACCCACCAAGACATCATTAGACCCCGCATTATCTTTTCTCAACGAGCCGCTAGTCCCTCCTGCTACATATAAATTACCAAAGGGATCTGTGGCTGAACTTGTAAGTATGTCAAAATCGGCAGTCCCCAATTGCTGAGTCTTATTTTGTACTGGTCCAGGTGGTGGGGTGTAGCCCTCATACTGGAAGTAATCTCCCTCAAGACTCAAATGATGAATCCCAGGTAAAACGGCTACAAGGTCAGGTACAGTTCCCTGCTTCCAAAATATTGCTGTTCCTACGGGAGATTTGACCAAGTGATAGTCTTCTGATGTGCCATGTAGCTGAATGACATCCTGCCAGGGGTTGAAGTCTAAAATTGAAGCAAATTGCTTTAAACCAAAATCAAGTCCTTTAGCGTCGGTATAATATGGCTGTTTCCAATCACCAAGAACAAATCTGTCGCCCCAGTGAAGCTGACTACCCTGTAGCGCTGCCATTAAGTCTGCATCACCCAGGATAATATCAATTTGCGGTTGAGCGAAATGATCATCACCAGGTTTCAAACCCACAAAAGTATCATTTCCAGAGCGACCCCACATAAGTTCACTGTTTTCGCTCCTGAAAAGTAAGTCGCTACCGGGTGTGCTGACATTAAATACCCTTAAAAAGTTGGCATTGATATCACTTTCCAATTTGCTCAATAGATTTTCCATCTGAATTAAACCTGGAGCTTACTTCAATCTCTGAAGAAACAAGGCAGAAGGCAAGAGGGTTTGACTTGTTTTTTTCATTCATAACGGGTGGCGCAAACATTCACCGCGTCCCCACGCCGTCTTCACCCGTCAATATTGGGTTGGTTTAGTAGTAGCTATGCACCACACATTAAACCACTGTCAAAAGCATATAGGCGTATAAAAATCTAGCACTTTCGGGAATCAAGCAAAATATTTTATCACCTGGTTCTAATTTTCCTGATGACATTAATTCTTCTAACATAACAAAGATAGAGGCAGAACCTGTATTACCTTTGTAGGTTAGGTTAGTAAACCATTTATCAAACGGAATCTCAAATCCAATTCCCACCAATTCATCGTAAAGTGGCTGCTTGAAATGTTCTGATGAGTAGTGAGGCAAATACCAAGTGATATCATCGACTTTTAGGTTATGTTTATCTCGCACTTGTGCAAAGCCTTTTTGAATTCCATAGGGAACTACATTTTCCCCTAGCAATTTTGCATCCTGCTTTAAGGCAAAATAACTCTCTTTCCATACTTGTTCTGGATTTTCGACTTCCCGCCACCCTTGTAAAGAACCATCGGCTTTCTTTACACCTCCCGCATACATACAAGTCTCCAGCTCATTAGCAAAAGAGATGATATCAACCCAATCTATTCTGAGTGAAATACCATTTTGACGAGGAGTATCCGTTATCAACACTGCTGCTGCGGCATCGGAAAGCATCCACCTCAAAAAATCCTTCTCAAAAGCTATGATCGGTTTTGCTGCCAAATCTTGAATTTTTGCTTCTATTTCTGGTTGAAAGTACATCCCCTTAAATGCAGTTGATGCAACTTCTGATCCTGTTGTTACAGCATTTTTGCTCCAACCAGAAGATACGTTCATGTATCCATACTTGAATGCAGTCATCCCTGAGCAGCAAACACCACTTGTGGCTACAACCTCACAGGGAGGACATCCAAGCTCTCCATGTACCATAAGAGCATGGTTAGGAATAATCTGATCTGGAGAAGATGTACCACAGACCAAACACTCTATTTCTTCTAAGAAAAGATTAGTGTTTTTTGTAAGAACACGTACTGCTTGGGCTGTTAATTGTGCATTAGTATGGGTTTGCTTGCCAGTTTTTGGATCTATTGCATAATATCTAGATTTGATACCGTTGTTTTTGAGAATTCGATTTTTAGATCGAGAAGGCTTTCCGTTAACTAACCCAAGAACATTTTCAATCTCCTCATTATTTACTGGTTCATTAGGTAGAAAAACTCCTAGACCTGTAATGTATGCTGAATTCATAATCTTCTCCAAAGAACTTAGCAAAACGTCATTCGATTTTAGATTTTGGACTTCGCCGTGAGCGCTCAGTCGAACGATTTTGGATTGACTCCACAGCCCCTTCCCCTAACCCCCAATTTGGGGGAATAGGGGCTTGTACCATCAAAGAAGTATTGGTCAAATTTATAAAGGTGTTTCCCTGAAAGCAATTAGTTACTGTTAACTTCTAACCCACACCAGATGGGGATTTTAGAAGCTCAACATAAGACGTTATTTTTTTATGAATCAGTGGAGCAAATAGAAATTGAACAACAGTGGAAACTATAAGGACAATTGGAATAGCAAATATAAGCTGAAGCGCAAAAATACAGATAATTGGTATTCTCCTCCAGCTTCCCTGCTTACCAAAAAAACGAGCTATCTTAGCCCATGGTCGATATAGTATCCGCCCAATTAATTCCGGAATCACATAGCGTTTATTTACTTCAATAGCTCCAAGTCCTTTAAGCATTGGCTGATGAGAATAATCACTTAACGCCTCGATATTGTTGGCTAAACGCTTGCCAAATCTTGATAGTGCATAGATATCTTCATCTATAACCCCCGCAGCAGGTAATACTCCCAAAAATCTGTTTTTTTTCCCAGTCAACAGTAACCGGGGAGTGGTAATGAAGGTAGCTAAAGGTGGCCCTTGATGAGTCAAAACTACATTGTCGATATGAATACCTCCAACTTCAGCAATCATTCTCTTCATCATTTCTGAGGCGGAGTGCCACATATTTCGACAAACTATTAAAGTGATAACTTTTGTATCCTTCAAAACTTTTGCATACTTGGATTTTAAAAATCCCTGAATTGGTAAAGATGGTGCCAAAAACCAAACTTGATAAGCAAGAATAACCAAATCGAACTTCTCATCTTGAGCAAATTTCGGTGGAGAGATAGCCGGAGGCTCTTCGTTCACACATTCCGGAAAAACATCAAAAAACTTATATAAATTCCAAGGAGAAGGATAATTATCTCTTGGTTTAATACACTCCCAGGTAAGCTCGACTTCTGGTATCTTGAGATATTTGGTAAAAGATTCGGCTGCGCGAGTCACATCCCCCGATTGTGAGTAATAAACAACCAATATACGTTTCATAACTTTGATAATTTCTATTTTGGCTGATACTGAATGTAGTTAACTGGCATTTGCAATCCTTGGATTTGCAAACTCTGCATTCGGAATAAAAATGCAGTTCCTCTCATAATATGGTTAGCAATATCAACAACTTTCCGATTATTTGGTTCAGCGATATAAGTACCTTTTACCCAGTCATTAAAACTACCCATTGCTGGACCACACCAGATTTGATAATCAATTTCTCGACCTTTTTCCCCAGAGTTAGACCAGCGAGATGACAATCCAAGATACCAACGGAAAATGAGAGCCATTTTCAGTTTAGGATTGTTGGCAGCCTTGATTAATTTATCGGGATTTCTTTGGGATAAATAGGCTGTGGTTTCCTTCCAAATAACTTCAAAATTATTTCTAAAAACTTGTTTTTCTAGTTTATCTTTTTCTTCCGCTGGAATGTCTTCAATTGAGTCATATGTTTTATATAAATCCAGTAATTTTTGCGCCCGTAGAGGGAAAAAAGTTCCTCTTTTTAAAACTTGAAGTTTGATCCCCATTTCAAACATATCTGCTGCTGGAGCCATCATCACATCAGCCATCTCGGCTTGAGCCAATAATTGTTTTGTATGTTGAGAAGTTCCAGCTTCAACACAAGACTGATTAATAGAACCAGTGACAACATAAGAAGCACCCATCATAAAAGCAGCTAATGCTGATTGAGGAGTTGCAATCCCTCCTGCTGCTCCAACTCGAACAGGTTTTTCGTAACAGTATTTATTTTGAATTTCATCTCTCAATTCTAAAATTGAGGGTAAGAGGCAAACTAGAGAACGATTATCTGTATGACCACCAGAATCAGCTTCTACAGTGATATCATCTGCCATTGGAACTTGTTCGGCTAGTTTTGCCTGAAATTCGCTGATTAAACCTTGTTCAACTAATTGCTTGAGAATTTTTATAGGAGCAGGCTGAAGAAATTTGCTTGCAACTTCTCTGCGAGAAATTTTAGCAATGACTTTATTTTTGATTTCGATTTGATTGGCTGCATTTAAACTAAGCCCAGCAGATCGATAGTAGACGATGTTGTCAGTTAAATCTAGGAAAGCAGAAGCTTCTATGGTTCTCACTTGATATTTGAGATACAAATCAACAGTACTACGTTCAATCGCAGGTTCGCTGGGGCTATGAAGTAAGTTAAAAACGTAAGGGCCTTCTGGTAAAGCTTGTTGAATCCGGTTAATAGCTGCTTCGACACGGCAAGGAGATAGTCCTCCTGCGCCAAATGAGCTTAAAATTCTTTCTTTCCCAAGAGCAATGACTAGTTCTTCAGAAGCAATACCATGAGCCATTGCACCAGTCATATAAGCATATTTAACATTGTAAAAATCCAAGAAATTGCGATCGCCTAACTGTTGAATAGCTAGCGGTGGAATAGCTATCAGCATTTCCACTTTTCCTGTTTGTCCATTGGAATGGTGTAAATAACCTTCGTTGGTTACACCAATTTCATCATCTAATCTAATAATGTAACAAGGTTTCTCTAAATTCAGTAGCTTATTTTTTATACCTTCTTGATCAAAAGAGAGAGAATCTAAAGAACCTTGCCAAACTTGATTTTGCTTGTGACAAAACTCTGAAAATTTTAGATTGTTTTGATTTTTAGAGATTATTGTGTTTAAAATACTCACGTTATTAGCCCTCTATCTTGTATGCTTAGGAAGTAGTGACGCCTAGCTTTATTTTGTTAGAGAAACGGAAATATTAAACTAGTTTTTTTGCATTCCAGTAATAATCAAGGAGCTTATACCAATTCTTCGTGAAGCTGCATAGAATTTTACCCCACCCCCAAACCCACCCCCCAAGCGGGGGGGGGTGGCGAAGCCGGGGGGGGGTGGTTGTATTCGTCTTCAAAAAGAAAAGGTATTAGAAAAAAAAAAAAAAATAAATAAAAAAAAAACTTTTTTTTTTTTTTTTTTTTTTTTTTTTTTAAAAAACATTTAATCTTTCACCCCCAAAACACCCCCCCCCCCCGGGCTGCCCCCCCCCCCCCCGCGGGGGGGGGGGGGTTGGGGGGGGGCAAAAATTCTATGCAGCTTCACGAAGAATTGGTATAACTAAAACTAATTGTAGACAGATATCTGTGAGTTTACATTATATTATTGGTCACGTCACAAACATGACTTAAGTCATGGGCTATATGTGACTTTCTCCTCATGTGACTGTTAAATATAAATTCTTAAGATAGAGACAAATAAACACAGAAAACGCTAGAGGTCGCAAATGAAACTCAAAAAATTATCACTGATTGCTGGTGCTGTTGCTCTGAGTTTAACTGCTATTCCCTTTGCAGTCCAAGCACAAACAACCTCATCTTCTTTTGAAGTTGCACAAGTTCCTCAAGATAAAGGCCCATTCCAAAATTTAGGACTAACAGATACACAAAAAACCCAAATAGCAGAAATTCGCCGGAATACAAAGGCTAAAATGGATGCAATTCTTACCCCACAACAACGGGAACAACTCGCAAATGCAAAGAAAGATCGTCAAGCAAATCGTCAAGAAAGACGCAATTTAAAAGCCTCCCTCAATCTTACCGAAGATCAGAAAGCTCAAATGCGACAAATCATGGAGTCTCAAAAATCTCAAATTGACGCGGTTTTGACTCCTGAACAAAGACAAAAACTACAAGAAATGCGTGCAAATAAAGCTTCACGTCGTCAACAATTTAATCGTTAGCAGGAAATATAAATGATATTTCGTTGTTAGTATATTTTATAACGAAAGAAATTTATTCAGGCTGATCTACTGAAGCATCAAATTAATAACTTTCTCTGGGGTAGCAATGTCTACCCCAAATTATCTTGGTTTTGGATTTTAGCAAGCGTGCAAATAAATGTATGGCTTGCAAGTTTAAGTTAAAAATCCATCAGTGTAAAGATTGTATCTACTTCGCTCACTACTATATTTGTATCTGTAGTTTGTTGTGTAGAGTGAATCCACTTGCGTTGAATTTGTTCTGGTTTAGCAAAAAAATCATCCCAATTTGGTTGTACTTTTTGTAGTAAAACTTGCCATTCATTCTCCACATCTGCTGTACGAATTGTGCGATCAACAAATTCTTCTGCGATCGCAAAAGCAAGTTCATTAGGCTCACTCAGCAACTGTTTTAAAGCTATTTCACATTTACGAAGACTTTGGGCATGAGCTATCTTGAGATTGAGAAATATTTGTTCCGCAGAAGGCGAATTCGTCAACTGAGGAGTTTCTGGCTGTTTTGGAGTTAATCCATCTATATGGGGACGAATGCGATAAAGTATAAATTCTCGATAGCTCAGTTTACACTCAGCCAATATTTGAAATGCAATTTTTAGCTGACTTGGTATAGTTGAAATAAGTTGATCTGGTATTATTGTTGCTAGTACTTGGATAAATTCAGAACTTTTGCTGGCTGTGAATTTTCCCAAAATTGTCTTGTTAATCAGTATCTCTGCTATTTGAGATTTTACTCGCTCAAGCGATCGCCCGAGTTCATGCTCTAGAGATAATAAATTTTGCAAAAAATGAGCGCGAACTTCATTCAGGTACTGTTCGTAGACAATTTCATAGCTATTCTCAATCTGAACCCGCCTTTCTATCTCTGATATAGAAGGAATTCCTGTATCAGTTCGACAAATTTGCAAAGTTACTTCTACTTGTTTTTTTAAGTCGGTATCTACATTTTGCCGCTTTTTACCTAATTCCTGAAGCAGTTTCTCAAAACTATGTGTAAGTTCTTGCCACAGTTGTATAAAATTATGCTCAAACAACGCTATGCTTTGAGAATCTAAGTTTGTCTGTTTTGAATATTTTTGGACAGTTTTTTCTGCAAAGGAAAGATGGTGATCAATGATGTCAGTTATGTTTTGAGTAGTATGTGTGTTCATTTGACAGCTTATTCGAGCAATGGTTTAGAGTTTAGCGAGGGTTGAGAGAAAAATAATATCAAATTTATAAGTAATATTACTGGATACATAGTAATAAAAGAAATATATCTACTTTATCGTTGTTAGTATTTACTTAGCTCGGCAAATAAAAATTGAAAAAATAAAATATAGTTAAATACTTGGTCGATACAAGCATAGCATGTCATTTTTATTACTTGCATCTTAATTATGATTATTCATTGAGTAATCACACAAGCTATATTGCAGTTATATAGATTATTAGGAACAACACCTGTGTTTCCTTTGTACGACGAAAATCCAACGCGAACTACCCCATACATCACCTATGGGTTGATTGGGATGAACGTTCTAATTTTTCTGCATGAACTTCAACTATCAAATGAACAACTAAATCAGTTTTTGCAGTTATATGCAGTTATCCCTGAACAATTAACTACCAACTTCACTGGCGAATGGACAACATTATTTACGTCCCAATTTCTTCATGGTGGTTGGTGGCATTTAATTTCAAATATGCTATTTCTGTTTGTTTTTGGTAATAATATCGAAGATAAACTGGGGCATTTTAAGTATATAACTTATTATCTGATTTGTGGTGCTTTTGCTGCCCTATGTCAGTGGTTTATCAGTATGAATTCTGGGATTCCTTCATTGGGAGCAAGTGGTGCAATTTTTGGAATTTTAGGAGGCTATATTATTGCATTTCCCCAGTCAAGAGTTGTCACATTAATATTTTTAGGTATTTTTGTCACAACTGTGAGAATTCCAGCCTTATTTCTGATTGGGCTTTACTTTATTCAAAATTTGATTTCTGGTTTTGCAAGTCTACAAGCAGCAGCCAATATGAGTGTAGAGACCGGGGGAATTGCTTACTGGGCGCACATTGGTGGTTTTGTCGCTGGAGTGGTTCTTGCTCCCTTTTTGGGACTGCATAGACGAGAATATTAAGCACCCGCGATCGCTACCTGTGGATGGATATCGGTTGGGATGCTTGGTGCATATTGACTTGATTGATGGCAAGATTTGGATTCAAAGAGATGGGACAGAAGAAGGGATTGCAGCAGATTTAGAACGAGCAGGAATTCCCATAGAGCATATTGTACTTGGGTTCCGTCCACCAGAGTTGCGACAATATACAGACTATGGTGTAGCTTGAAAGACAGTTATCAGTTATCCCTATTTGAAAAAAGAATGCGACAGATAGACCACTTGTAGAGACGCGATAAATCGCGTCTTGACTTAAAAATCAAGGGTGCGTTACAGCATGAGGTGATCATAAAGATAGCGAAAAGAAATCGCGATTTTGTTCGCGACTATACTCCCAAAACATTACATTTCACCTTCAGAACCTCAAACTTCAAGCTTAGAACTCGGAACTTTGAGCTTAGAACTCGGAACTTCAAGCTTAGAACTCGGAACTTCGAGCTTAGAACTCGGAACTTTGAGCTTAGAACTCGGAACTTCGAGCTTAGAACTCGGAACTTTGAGCTTAGAACTCGGAACTTTGAGCTTAGAACTCGGAACTTTGAGCTTAGAACTCGGAACTTTGAGCTTAGAACTCGGAACTTTGAGCTTAGAACTCGGAACTTCAAGCTTAGAACTCGGAACTTTGAGCTTAGAACTCGGAAAGTTTTACCTTATAAACTAAATCTTAAGTAGTGGACTGTCTAGGCTAAATATAGTGCAATAGAAAAAAGTTCGTAGTAGGCGCTGTCTTCGCTGAAAAAACTAAAAATCTAATGCACTATTTTAGCCTAGACAGTCCAGTAGGGTGCGTTAGGCGCTTTTATCATGTTTTTCGTGAAAAATTGAGATCAAAAAATGCGCCTAACACACCCTACAGTGATTTTATTTTTACTGAAATGCTAGTCAAGGACTTGTAGGATGTGTCAGCTATCAGTTAGAAGTCAGTACTATTAATTCTTTCTCTATTTCTTCTTTGGGTTGGTAATTAGTAATTATTAATTCTTTCCCTTTGGCTGCTCCACTCTGTTTATAGTTATTCATTCCATACTGTAATTCCCATTCATAGATATTTAATGATTTAAAATTATCTCGGATTTGGGGCGAATTATCATATGTTATCAGCCACTTATGATGACATTTTTTCACTATTTCAGCGAAGTTTTTATGGTCAAAATAAATATGTAAATTACCATCTCGACCATAGAGCTTTGATTTTGTAGCAATAAAATAAGGAGGATCTAAAAATAAAAATATGTCTTCTTGTTCTGTGGTTAAAAGTTGACTGTAATCTAAATTCGTAATTTTTATATCATCTGTTAAAATATTTTCTAATTTTTCTAAACGTTCTATAGAAGAATGAGTAAATCTTTTATGAAAAGCTTCTTGTGAAAATCCACCTGATTCCACAGTGCCAGAAAAGGTAATTCTATTGAGAACAAAAAAACGCACTGCCCTATCAAGTTCAGTTAAAGTCTTAGTATTTTCTATACTGGTCAATTCTTGAAATAATAATCTACCATTTGTATATTTATCTTTGATCAGACGCAATTCTTTAACTAGGTGAGGTAAATTTGATTGAGCAATTTTCCAAAAAAAGTACAATTCAGGATTTAAATCGTTAATCCAAAATTTTCGGTCTGGAAACTTTTGTTTGAGGTAGATAAATACAGAACCACCCCCGACAAAAGGTTCGCGAAATTCCGAAAAATTATCTGGTAAGTATTTAGCAATTGTATTCAGTGCTTTGGATTTGCCACCAGGGTAACGCAGCGGGCTTTTGAACATCGTATAGGAATCCGGTTTATCCTCAAAAAATTTCCCTAATTTTAGGCTTTTCATCTTTGTGTCTTGGTGTCTTAGTGGTTCAAAAGTCAATTTTTCAACACTAAGACACTAAGACACCAAGAAATTTTCATCTTCCAGATTTACACCATTTTATACCGTTTTCCTTCTATCTTCTTTATTTTCAAAATGGCGAAACAAAAATATCCAAATAGGCAGGAAACTATTAATGGCAATTAGTCGTACAACATGACCTGCTGTAACAATTTCTACATTATGATCTAGTGTCAAAGCAACTAAAATAATTTCCGCAGCTCCTCCAGGTGCTGTCACCAAAAGACAAGTTAACCAATCCCAAGAGGTTAATTGCATCGCCAGCAAAGTAGCAGCAACCCCAGCAGCAAGAGTCATTGCGACTGAGATCAAAGCATATCCTATAGTTCGTTTTTGGAAAGTTGGTTTTTCGCCCCAATACTCACCAATAGTAATTCCCAACAGCGTTTGACCCAGTAATTTGATCAAGAGTGGTGGAGTAAAGTAGATATCACCTCCCAAAGGTAGCCAATGGAGAATTGGATTAAATGTTATTCCCACTAATAACGAGGCGAAAAAAGGAGCAGCAGGAACTTTCAATAATTTAGCTATATAAACTGCTAATGTACTGATGACCAATACTAACAAAAGTAGCTCTAGAGAATATGGCTGATTAGTAGATGATATCTGTGGTTGAGTAGAGGTATGATTTGTGACTCTGGCTATTAAGGGAATAAGGAAAACTACGCTTGTGACTCGTAGCGCTTGTACTAAGGCTACCAAAGTGACATTTTTGTTGTAATCTGCCGCAATAGCTGACATCACCCCCACACCACCCGGAACTGTAGCCAGCATTGATGTCAAAAGATTAGTTTTGCTCAAACGAGAATAAATGTAGCCAATGCAACCTCCACAGAGCATTAGAAACAAGGTGAGGAAAACAAAAACTGGAACACCAGCGGTAATATTGGCTAAATTAGCATGGGCATTAGAAGCACCGATAGTTATACCCACCAACATCATTCCCACCTGTCTAGCAGCGCGGTTAGGTTTAGGTGAATAGTTATAAAAAACCCGACATATCTGGAATACCAGCGCACCAGAAATGATTCCGCCAAAAATCCAAGCAATACCACCAAAATTAAAATGAAATAGAGCTAAACCAAAGGGTATAGCCAAAAGTAACTCTACACTCAGGATGATCAGTTGCTTGATAGATAGCTGTTGTTGCTTAACAACAGGATTTTCTGTGGTGCTATGTTCTTGATTAGGAACAACAGTTAAACTTTGATTCATTAAAAAGTGTTTTTTTTTATCGGCTAGTAAACAAACTAGCGCGATCGCACCACACATGCATCTGTAGATATTGTTATTTGTTGGTTGTTACTGGTTTTTACTCCAAGCACACCCCACACCCGCCACACTCCAAGCACCCCTCACACTATCAAAGTAGTACGGTTGCAGTCAGAAAACCGTAGTCAGGTAATCCTAAAGTAGATGCAGCAATTTTTCCATGTCTCCCTTGTCTCCACTTTCTACGACTTTTTGTCAAGGACAGCGGCTAACTGGACTGTAAAAGTAGAACCTTCAGAAGGTTTGCTTTTAACAGAAATAGAGCCACCACACCCGTGTAGTAGTTGTTGTACAATTGTCAGACCCAAGCCTGCACCACCAGGATCTTCTATTGGTAGTGGACGCACGCGATAAAAACGGTCAAAAATTTTGGGAATTTCGCTTTCGCCAATACCGATACCGCTATCACGAAATTCTAATTGAACATAATTGCCTTGGAGACGTCCCCGCACCCAAACTTGGCCTCCTTTGGGAGTATATTTAATGCCATTGGAAAGCAGATGAATGACAATTTGCCTAACTCCTCCACTTACACACCAAACAGCAGGGAGGTCTGTCGGTACGGTGTAGGCTAACATAATCCCTTTTTCTTGTGCTAGGGGCTGATAGGTACTAACTACTCCAGGTACAATGTCTGCAAGGTGTACTGTCTCTAGGTGCATTGCTTCCAAATTATGCTCAACCTGCACCAGTTCTAAGACGCCATGAATTAGCGAATTTTGGCGATCGCATTGAGTATTGAGCATTTGGGAATAGCGCTGGCGTTGGGGGTTTTTCAGACTAGCCGAATTTAATAGACTTAAAGCTGTCTTCATGTGCGTCAGAGGTGTACGCAGTTCATGACAAACATTACTTAAGAATTCGTCTTTGAGTAGCAAACTATGGTGTAGTGCTTGTTTTTGCTGTTCTATCTTGGCTATGCGCTGAGAAATAATTTGACGGTTAATTTCATCTTGTCGTTGCAGTTGTTTTGTCAACAATTGACTCATCAATGCTGGTTCAGGCGTACTAGTACAAATTAAATCATCTGGTGCGATCGCAAATTTTTCTGGCACTATTGCTTGTTTGATACCATCTAATACCTGCTGGATTATTAGTGGTTCAATAGTAGTTATTGTCAACAAATTTCTCTGATTTTTAATTGCTCTTTCAGCTACTGTTAAGCTGCAAAAGTTGGCTGATAATACTATTAAGAAATACTCTCGATCTATTTTTGAACTGGGGTGTAAATGCGCCTTGGGAGATTTTCCATAGGTTTGGGATGGTGAAATTATAGAGGGAGTGTTTCTCTGAGTTCCCCCATCAAGCAAAGTATTCCCCACATTCTCAATTTGGCAATTATAAACTACTCCAGAATTATCAAACTGCTGCTGATAGCGCTGAATTTCTGAATGCCAAATTTTTCCTGGTGGCAATTTTACCCATAAAGTTGCTGGAATCTGCTGTTCTATTAATAAATCTATTTGTGACTTCAATAGTGATAGCAGAGTAGCAGGAGTCACTGACGACACTGGAGGAGATGTTTGTCCACCCAAAGCCAGTTGAAATATTGATAGTTCCTGAACCAGAGAAACATTCATTTGTTATTTGTTATTTGTCATTTGTTATTTGTCATTTGTCATTGGTAGGGGAATGTGGAATAATTTTATACTACTTATTTCCAGTTCCGAGAACGCCGATTCAGTATTTATAAATTGTCTTTAAAGAGTAAGACAAGGAGAGGAAGAAACAAAGAAGAAAAATTCTCCCTTGTCTCCCTTGTCCACGCCAGGTGCTACAACGGAGGAGCCACTGCGGTGGACGGGTTCCCCGGCATAAAGCAGGTGGCGTGGAACCTCCGCAACGCACTGGCTCCCCTTGTCCCCAATCTCTAAGCTCTAGTCCTTAGCTTTTCTTCTAAGGCGTCGCGTGCGTGTTCTCTGTCATCAAAGTGGATTTTTTCGGTTCCCAGAATTTGGTAATCTTCGTGACCTTTACCAGCTAGCAGGACACCATCTCCAGGTTGTGCTTGCAAAATTGCACTCCGAATGGCGGTAGCGCGATCGCAGATCACTATTGGCTGAATTGTTTCCGGTATTCCTGTTAAAATGTCCTGCAATATCTGCTCTGGATCTTCAGTACGGGGATTATCGGATGTCACTACTGCTACGTCAGCTAGTTCGGCGGCTATTTTCCCCATTTTGGGGCGCTTAGTTCTATCCCTATCTCCTCCGCAACCAAACACACAAATCATCTTACCAGGAATAAACGGACGCGCAGCTTTGAGCAAGTTCTCTAAACTATCAGGAGTGTGAGCATAATCTACAATCACACTGATGTCCTGTTGTGGATTCACCTGTACTCTTTCCATCCGTCCGGGAACTCCCGGAAACTCTGGTATTACAGATACCACCAATTCTAAATCTAAACCTAAGTGTAAAACTGCTCCTATTGCTGCCAAAAGATTTTCCAGATTATATTGACCAACTAGGGGTGAGCGAAAAGCGACATCACCTTTTGGTGTGTGCAGTTTACCACTCACACCATTTGGTTCGTAACTTAAATCACTCATCCATAAATCAGCAGTGGAATTGCTGACACTATAACTCCAAACTTTATTTGCATCTAAAGATGTAATTAATCGCTGTCCGTAGGCATCATCAGCGTTAATTATGGCCCGCCCTTTGAGATAATCAGAATTAAATAGCAAAGCTTTGGCCGCGAAGTAATCTTCCATGTCGCGGTGAAAGTCGAGATGGTCTTGAGTCAGATTACTAAACACCCCAACTTCAAATTGGCAACCCATTACCCGTCCTTGTGCCAAAGCGTGGGAACTAACTTCCATCACACCATACTCGTTACCAGCAGCTATGGCTGCTGCTAGCTGCTGTTGCAGTTCGACTGCAAACGGTGTGGTATGAATGGCAGTTTGGGTGAAACCTGGCCAACGAGTATACAAAGTACCCATTAAAGCCGTAGGTTTATTGGCTTTGTGAAGGAAATATTCAATCAGATGGGTGGTTGTGGTTTTGCCATTTGTACCTGTTACCCCCACAAGCTTGAGTTTTTGTCCTGGATAATCATAAAAAACTTTAGCTAATTGGGCGCAGGCTTTTGTCATGTCTGTGGCGGTAATGACACAAGCGTCTGGGGTGGGGGGGTGTTTCTGTGCGGCGTTAGGAGATATGATTACTGCTACAGCACCAGCTGCGATCGCACTTTGCCAAAAATCCCCACCATCAACCCGTGTTCCGGGCATACCAATAAATAAATCTCCTGGAATGGTAGCATGGGAATTTGTTGTTAATCCTGTCACCTCACTGTCCATTGCTGGATGCTCAGGTAAATGCAAAATCCCTTCTACAGTAGCTATTAACTCCCGCAGTTTCATGTTGTGAACCTCTTCAAAAAAGGAACTAGAGATCAGGGATTAGTATAGATACTTCCGGAGTAAATTTTCCAACTGTTGTACTGTCGCACGGGGAGAAGGACGGGGTATGAGTTGCATTTTCTCTTTATCCTGAGCGTCATTCGCTTGATTGGCTACAAACAAGACAGGAACCTCATATTGATAAGCTTTAAACCAATCGTCATCAGTGGTAATATCCCGAATTTCTAGCTGTAGAGATGGAAAATTTTGCATCTCTACAATTTTTTCTAACTTTTCCTGCAAACCCTCACATAAATGGCATCCCGGCTTACTGTATAAGATCAATCGCATTTGTTGATACCAATTCTCACATTGCCAAGCAACAGACTTTTATTAGGTTACGATAGATACTTTACTCGTATGCACATCGTAACAAGCGCCAACAATTTTAAGTTTATTTTGACGAACAAGTCTAGATAAAATTGTTGAATCTTCTATTAACTTATTTGCTTGATATTTAATGTTGGCTACAACTGCTTAAAGCTTTTTCAGGACTAACACCGAATGCGATTGGCTGTTACAGCATCAGCGAGAGTTGTTTGGGGTGCGATCGCTTGTTGTACATTTAGTAGATCACAACCAGTAACGCTGGACACCATACCAATACTTCCTGCGCCTGCTAGCTTCAAGAAATGACGACGTCCAACAAATCCATTAATTCGACTCATCAATTTAGCTCAATAATGGAATCCAGCTATTCAAAGCTTTATTCGCTCAGGAAAATAACAATTTTTCCAGCTTTCAAGAGTAGGAATGGAGACGATTTAATAGTTATTTAATTTTTATTAAAAAAGATGTGAAGTTATAAATGTATAAGGATATAGAAAAACAGTAAATTTAATTAAGTGCAAATACTGGAATCAAATTAGGTATTTATTTAACTTCTTGAAGTTTTCATTTTTTATTTGAAATTACTTTACATTTATAGGATTGTAATTAACTGTAATTAACGCCAAAATCGGGATAGGCAAACATTTGGAAAGTTCTTGAATACTGAAAACTATACGAGTATCTCAAGAAACAAAAATCCAGGGTGCATGTCTCATCAATCAAGTAAACTACTTAAGTAATCCTTCATGATTCGACAATCTGCTTTTGGCACTGCTTTAAGTATGCTTGTCCTTGCTGGTGGGTTAACAACCACTTCACTAGGTCACACTTCAACAAAAAAATTATTCGCCAATCAGACGTTACTGACTTCATCACCTCAGATTGCGTCTGCTGTTACTTTCAAAACAACTGATTTGGAAAAATTAGTTTTTGAGCGAATTAATCGATATCGAGCTTCTCTAGGTCTAAAAAAACTAACTCTAAATGCAAAGATATCTAAACAAGCAAGAATTCATAGTCAAAATATGGCTAGAGGTAAAGTTCCCTTTAGCCATCAAGGATTTGAACGACGAGTTAATGCTATTCCTATTCGCTACATAAGCGCTGCTGAAAATGTTGCTTATAATCTAGGATATAATGATCCAGCCGCAGAAGCTGTCACTGGCTGGATCAAAAGTCCTGAGCATTTAGTCAACATTAAAGGCAATTACAATCTAACCGGAATTGGTGTGGCGACCAATAGTAAAGGTGAAGTTTATTTGACACAAATTTTTCTTGGTAATCGGTAATTGGTAATTGCTAATTGGTAATTAGTAATTGGTAATTAGTAATTGGTAATTGTTATTAGCCACCAACAATCAACTACCAACTACAATAATGTAGTGTCTGATGGGATTATTTTCTAGTAGACACTGCGTTATTTTTGTGACGATTACATGGAATTACAAGATTTTCAAGTTTGCGATCGCGACCTTAGCGACACTTCTCTCTCCCAGTATTTGCAAGCTGATGCGATCGCAGTTGATACAGAAACAATGGGATTAATACCACAGCGCGATCGCTTGTGCTTAGTACAATTATGTAATAGCCAAGGACAAGTAACAGCCATCCGTGTTGCTAAAGGACAAACTGAAGCTCCTAACTTAAAAAAATTACTGGAAGCGACAAATATCGTTAAAGTATTTCACTTTGCCCGTTTCGATGTAGCTACCTTACGTTACCATCTCGGCATTTACGTCAATCCTGTTTTCTGTACCAAAATAGCTAGTAAATTAGTTCGTACTTATACACCACGTCATGGCTTAAAAGATGTGGTGCAAGAACTAGAACAGGTAGAACTAGATAAAAGTTCCCAAAGTTCCGATTGGGGAAACGCTGATCGACTCACGGAAGCTCAACTTAGTTACGCTGCTAACGATGTCCGCTACTTACTCAAAGTTCAGCAAAAACTGATCGCAATGCTTGAACGAGAAGAACGTTTGCAGATTGCTCAAGAATGCTTTGAGTTTTTACCGACTATAGTCTCCCTAGATTTGTTGCAATTCAAGGATATATTTGAACATTAAGTTTTGGTCATTGGTCATTGGTCATTTGTCGTTGGTCATTGGTAATTTGTCATTGGTCATTGTTTTTACCAAAAGAGATCAGAATTTAAACCAAGCAACTATAAGCCCATCTCAACCAATCACCAATGACCAATAACTAATGACAAAAACTTATACTTCTTTTTCTGCTTGTTCTGTATGTTCTTTCATGCGATCCACAACATTGTATGCACCAGCACTAGGAGGAACTTGTGCTTCTATAACACCTTCAGTTGCACCACCAATTGCTTTCCATGCGGGTAAACCACCTTTGAGTTCGGATACATGTTCAAAGCCAGCGCTTCTTAACGACTGTGCGGCTTGGGCTGTTTCTTCCTCAGTTGCACCGTAAACATAGATATCGCGGCTTTTGGCGATGCTTGCTGTTGCACGATCTACCAATTCATTTAATGGCATTGGCATCGCACCTGTGATATGACCTTGGTTGTGAGTTTGGCGATCGCGCACATCTAGAATTGTTAACGCAGGTTCTCCCCACTCTAAACGAGATTTCAATACATGCACATCAGACTGTGCATGTATTGGGGGTTGTGAAGGAATTATATTTTCTACAAGTTTGTTATCCATAATTTTTCCTCATTTATTTAGACTAAGCACATTGACAAAACCTGAGAACGCCAAGATATGAACATACAGGACGTCCCCCGGATTTGAATCTCCCAGAGATGAGTGCATAATTAAAGTGACTGACCAAAATGTACCCAAAAAAGCTACTAAAATTTCTCTTTCTTGAGAATGAAGCTGATGAATTTTTCTCTATCTATCTAGAGGTATATTGCTTTATTTCAAAATTTATTTTGTCAGTTTGTAGATAATTTTTGATGTTTAACCACAATTTAATCTTTGTCAAATATAATACATTTAAATATTTTATTGTTAAATGATTTACTAAATAAAATTTTACATGTATGGCTACATCTAAAAATCCTCGGAGTTTAGGGTTTATTAGTTTTTTTGAAAACCTTGATCCTCAATCAAAATTAGTATTTATTAGCCTTGGTTTTGCCAGTGTTGGTTTAGTCTTATTTATTATCTGGAATATAATTGTCCGCCTCACTTCACCACAACTTATCCTTGCTGCGGGAGATCCAGAAGGAGAAAGCTATATTATTAGCGCAGCTATTCAAAAGGTTATACAAAAGAAATCCAACATTAACATTAAACTAGTTGCAACAGGCGGTACAACACAAAATCTAGAAATGTTACAAACAGGAAAAGCTGAATTAGTGACGGCTCAAGCAGATGTAATTGGGCAAGAAATGGATCTGATTGAAAGTCGTCAATCTCATTCAGCAACTTCTCAAATTCAAGCTTCTCCACGGGCTGTAGCAGTGTTGTATCAAGATTTGTTTCAGTTAGTTGTTAGAGATCCAAATATTAAGGCATTTGAACAACTCCGAGGTAAAACCATTGCTTTACCAGCTAAAGGTGGACAATATAAATCTTTTTTGAAAATAGCAGAACATTATGGTTTGGTAAAACAAGATAAACCAGATATGATTATTTCAGGTTTAAAAAGTAATTATTACGATGATAGGCAAGCAGAAGAAGACTTTAAATCGAAAAGAGCAGATGCGCTGTTTCGTGTCCGCGCTTTAGGTAATCTTGGTATTGCCCAGCTTGTTCAAGATCAAGATGGGCGCTTGTTAGCAATTGCTCAAGCACAAGCAATGAAAATCAAGTATCCTGCTTTTGAAAGTGCGAAAATTCCCCAAGGAGCATACAGGGGTAATCCACCTATGCCTTTGACTGAATTAGATACAGTTGCTATAGATCGGTTATTGGTGGCTAGCGAAAAAATCGATAACAACATAATTCGAGAAATTACGCAAATTATATTTGAAAATCGTCAAGAAATAGCAGATGCGATCGCGGAAAGTCATGCTGAAGTCAAACCTTTAGTTGCTAGTATTACACGTCCCAGAGATAATGATGGTACAGGTATACCAATTCATCCAGGTGCGATCGCTTTTTACGAACGAGATAAACCATCTTTTGTCCAAGAGAATGCAGATTTTTTAGCCTTAATTTTAACTATTTTTCTCCTTGTAGCTTCCTGGTTTCGACAACTTAAATTATGGGTAGAACGTAGTAAAAAAGATAAAGCCGATGACTATATTAATACGGCTATCAAACTTATGGATAAAGGTATAGGTAAGCTGGAAGATAGACAAAAACAACTTGATAATACTTTTAAAAATGCTGCTGAGGCTTTAATCGGCGAAAGAATTTCTCAAGAATCATTTCGTACTTTTAATGAAGCTTATAAAACGACAAGAGAAGCAATAGAAAGAGAGAAAGAAATTTTCTATCAAGAAATTGAGCAAAAACAAAGAGAAATTTCTGCGGAGTATATCAAGGCAGTTGTAGGATTATTACAAGATAAAACCATCAGCAAAGATTTACTAAAAACCAAATTAGACCAAATTCTCGAACAAGTAGCAAGTGACTTGATCGCCGAACAGATTTCTCAAGAATCCTATCGAACTTTTGTGGAAGCATATAAAATTACCAGAGACACTATTGAACAGAAGTAATTAGGTCGGCATAAAATAAAAAAATTAATAAAAAAGGTGGCTTTTCAACCACCTTGACAAAAAAATAAATTCAGAAAATTTTAAGCCAATACAAAATCAACATCGCTCGTTCCACCAGTTTCAGATTTTCCAGAACGCAATTGTTGATTATTTAATTCCACAGCAAAAGGTGTGCTATCTAAATTAAGATTGTAGTCAGTTTTCTCATTGGTATACCCAACACTGGCGATCATTTTCCGACCTTCATCGGTGTAGAGAAAAGCCAACATTTGATTTTTTTGTTGTTTATTGTCGTATGCCCAAATGACCATATATTGATTGTTTTCATAATCAAATATTTTGGGTGGCCGATTTGGGACATAACGCCCTGCTTCACCAAAACTTTTATCTAGAAAATCTTGCACAGAGTTAGTTTCTACAGCTGCATAAGCAACTTCTTGGGGAGAGGTAGCAACAGCGTCACCCTGACTTTCATCAACAACTTCTTCCTTCCCACGATTGCGGAAATAATCTACTGCGGCTTTAGTTCCAATAGCACCAACAGCAGCAATTCCAGCTCCGACGAGTATGTTGCGAAGTTTGTTATTATTCATCGTTGATTGTGATTGTTAAAAACACCACAGATAATAGTCAAGGGTCAAGGGTCAATAGTCAAGATTTGGTTGTTGATTTGTGGTTAAGTATTCCTCCTTGTCCACGCCACGTACTACAACGCTCTTAACCCGCAAGGGCGCAGTGGCTCCCCTTGTCCTCCTTGTTCCTTTCCCAATTTTTAATTTTTAATGTTTAATTTTTAATTGTTTTGTCTCCTCACTCTTGCTAATTCGCCTGCTAAGTTGATCGCTGCTTTCATACTGGTTGCATCAGCAATTCCCTTACCTGCAATATCAAATGCTGTACCGTGATCTGGTGAAGTGCGAATAAAAGGTAGACCGATAGATGTATTGACAGCACGGTCAAATGCCATTAGCTTGACCGGAATTAAACCTTGGTCATGGTAAAGTGCCAGATAAGCATCTGCGGCTTTGGTTGAGTTAACGCCACTGTACCAAGCTTTACCTGGCTCAACCCACATTGTATCGGGCGGAATTGGGCCATCTAGTTGCCATTGGGGGCGTTTTTGCCGTTCTTGTTCTAGCCAGGGAATAATTTTTTCTTGTTCTTCATGTCCGAGTTGTCCCTGTTCACCACTGTGGGGATTTAAACCCGCGATCGCAATTTTGCCACTATCAAGACCAAAATCTTTCTCTAAACATTCCACCAGCAAATCGAGTTTTTTTGTCAGCAACTCTGGTGTTAATGCTTCCGGCACTTGACATAAAGGTATATGTGTAGTTGCAAGTAAACACCTTAGTGTCCAACTCGTGTGGGGCGATCGCGCTACGAACAACATGCCAAATTTATCTGTACCTGACTTTTCAGCTAAAAGTTCTGTTTGCCCTGGATAATCATACCCTGCTGCTTTCCAAGCAGATTTGGCAATCGGAGCAGTCACGATCGCATCAAATTCACCTTTTTGGGTACAGGCGATCGCACGTTCCATATACGCGAAACTAGCTGCACCACTGGCTGCATTACCTGTCCCCATCACAATTTCGCGTTTAATTTCTTCTTCTAACGGCACATCCAGAATTGATAAATTTTCTGGATTCGCTAGAGGTACTAAATTCCCACTGACAAGAACCCTAGTATAGTTTTCCAAAAGTAAATCTTGGCTACCCACAACCGTCACATCAAAAATTTTACTCAGTTCTGGATCTGCCAAAGCTTTTAATATCACTTCTGGTCCAATTCCGCTTGGATCTCCCAAGGTTAGCGCTAGGCGTGGGCGATGCTGTAATGGTGATATAAGGTTTTTTTGATCGGACTGAGACATCATATAAGTGATTTTCTTAACACAGCTTGTTACTTTCCTTCATCAAAACCGCCTCAATGCGATAATGTGAAGTGTCACCCAACAAAGGAAAATGGAGTATAACAAATAGCAGCACTTGGTTTGTGGCTGTCTAAACAAACAATCACGAAAACAAGCAAGACATACTATTCACTCTGTTTATCTTTATAGGTTAATCTGAGAACCTGTGTCACAATACTTCATATTAGTCTAATCCTAATAGCAGTTCCAAAAGGCTCTGGTAGACTTAACTTAATTCAACAATTTGTAAAAAAGGAGAACTACAACAAATGGGCGGCGAAATGTTCAATGCAGCTCTACTATCCTTTGGCTTAATTTTTGTAGGCTGGGCTTTAGGTGCGTTGTTGCTAAAAGTCCAGGGTGCAGAAGAAGAGTAATTCTTTGAGTTGAAATTTTTACCAGACCGAGAGGCTTTGCTGTAGTCTCTCGATCCTGTCATCATGTTAAAGATAATGTAAACTTTTGTTTGCTCATCTAATTCTGTTAAGATTTTATTCATAAAACTTTAAGTTTCGCAAAAAACCCTCATGACATTATTAATTGTCGGTGCCACTGGCACCTTGGGAAGACAAGTGGCTCGTCGTGCCATCGATGAGGGGTATAAAGTACGTTGTCTTGTCCGGAGTGCTAAGAAAGCCGCATTTCTCAAAGAGTGGGGTGCGGAACTTGTACCGGGAGACCTGTGCTACCCCCAGACATTAAAAGCTGCATTAGAAGGTGTTACCGCCGTAATTGATGCGGCTACATCTCGTCCTACCGATTCATTAAGTATTAAAAAAGTGGACTGGGAGGGCAAGGTATCCTTAATTCAAGCGTGTTTAGCAGCAGGTATAGAGCGTTTTATATTCTTCTCCATACTGGATGCCGACAAATATCCAGAAGTCCCACTGATGGAAATTAAGCGGTGTACAGAAATTTATTTAGCAGAATCGGGCTTAAATTATACCACCTTGCGACTAGCCGGCTTTATGCAGGGCTTAATTGGTCAATATGGCATCCCCATTTTAGAAAATCAGCCAGTTTGGGTAACAGGTGAATCTTCGCCTATAGCCTACATGGACACTCAGGATATAGCTAAATTTGCAGTTAGAGCATTGAGTGTACCAGAAACCGAAAAGCGGACTTTCCCAGTTGTGGGTACTCGTGCATGGAGTGCAGAAGAAATAATTAGCTTGTGCGAACGCCTATCAGGCAGAGAAGCTAGAGTCACACGGATGCCAATTAATTTACTGCGTACTGTCCGCAAAATTCTCCGCTTCTTCCAGTGGGGATGGAATGTAGCAGACAGGCTGGCATTTACAGAAGTACTAGCAAGTGGTAAACCTCTCAATGCTTCGATGGATGAAGCATACCAAGTTTTTGGTTTTGATTCCAAAGACACCACAACCCTAGAAAGCTACTTGCAAGAGTACTTCAATCGCATTATGAAGAAACTCAAACAGCTAGATTACGAGAAAAATAAAAAGAAAAAAGACAAAAAAACTCCTTTTAAAAAAGTTAATAGTTAATAGTCAAGGATCAATGGCCAATGGTCAAGGGTCAAAAGCTATTAACGAAAGACTGATGACTAATGACTAAATTGACCAAAGTATGTCACGATTAACATAATAAAGAGCAGCTCCTAAAGATTGGATATTTGAGTGTGCCGAAAGTAGGCATTATCTACAACGACGTTAAACCGATAGCGGGTCGCGTCGCTATTGAACTTAAAGAAAAGTTCACCGCCCACGGTTGGGATGTCTGCATCACAACTGGCATCGGTGGCATGTTGGGCTACTCTACCCCAGAAAGTCCTATATGTCACACACCTATTGAGGGTTTGACACCTCCTGGTTTCGACCCAGAAACAAAATTCGCTGTCGTGCTAGGGGGAGATGGCACAGTCTTGGCAGCATCCCGTTTAGTTGCTTCTTGTGGTATCCCCATGCTCACTGTAAATACAGGTCACATGGGATTTTTGACGGAAACTTACCTCAATCAACTGCCTCAAGCAGTAGATCAACTAATAGCAGGTAAGTATGAAGTTGAAGAGCGAGCAATGCTCACTGTCAAAGTGTTTCGGGGAGATTCAATCCTGTGGGAAGCCCTCTGTTTGAATGAAATGGTGCTACATCGAGAACCATTAACCTCAATGTGCCATTTTGAAATTGCAGTGGGTCGTCACGCACCAGTTGATATTGCTGCTGATGGTGTGATTATTTCTACACCAACAGGTTCTACGGCTTATTCATTGAGTGCTGGTGGTCCGGTTGTAATTCCGGGTGTACCAGCATTACAGCTAGTGCCTATTTGTCCCCATTCTTTGGCATCAAGGGCATTGGTATTTCCTGATACAGAACCAGTCAACATTTATCCAGTCAATACTCCTCGATTGGTAATGGTAGTTGATGGTAATGGTGGGTGTTATGTTTTGCCAGACGATCGCGTAAATGTAGAGCGATCGCAATACTGTGCTAGATTTGTTCGCCTGCAACCGCCAGAATTTTTCCGAGTTCTACGGGAAAAACTAGGTTGGGGTCTGCCACATATTGCCAAACCAACCTCAGTGGAATTGCCGTAATTGGTGGATTGGGGATTGGGGATTGGGGATTGGGGAGACAAGGAAGATAACAGAGAAATTTCTCTCGATGCCCGATGCCCGATGCCCAATGCCCAATGCCCCATGCCCGATTACCCGAAATCTTAAACAAGAGATTAAATTTTCTGCGTATAGAGTTTTTTATTGCTAAAGCTATACTTTGACGTGCTAAAACATTTGAGATAGCTTGTCAACTCAGGATAATATCTATCACTAGTAAACTTGTGAATTACGCTTATAACTGGTGTACAAGCGTTCGTTAGAACATTTGTACGAATCTAAAATCTAAAATCCAAAATCCAACATCCATATGACGCTTGCTCACAACCCCTGTGTTTTGGTGATTGAAAGCGACGAGAGTCTGGCTCATCAGATCGCTTTTGATTTAAAAGAATCTGGCTATGATTCTGTTGTGGCTCATGATGGGGTGAACGGTTTGCAACAAAGCCGTGATCGCCAACCAGCTTTAGTTGTGATCGACCGGATGCTAGCAGGAGAGTCTGGGCTGTCTTTGTGTAAAAATCTGAGAACTACCGGAGTGCGATCGCCTGTGCTTGTCTTGATGGCACGGGATACAGTTGATGATCGCATAGCTTGCCTAGAAGCAGGAGCTGATGATTATTTTCTTAAGCCTTATCGGTCGGAAGATTTTTTAAACTTAATTCGCCTCTACTTAAAACCTGATGTAGACACCACAGAACAGTTACGTTTTGCCGATTTGGTTTTAGACCTCGCCACCCGTCGCGCTATTTATAACGGACGAGCGATCGACTTGACCATGAAAGAATTTGAATTACTAAAATATTTGATGGAACATCCTCGCGAAGTCCTAACCCGCGAACAGATTCTGGAAAATGTTTGGGGTTATGACTTCATGGGTGAATCAAATGTGATAGAAGTATATATTCGTTACCTACGCTTAAAAATAGAAGACGAAGGACAAAAGCGCCTAATTCAAACAGTGCGCGGTGTCGGTTATGTGTTGAGAGAATCTTAGTTCAGTTATCAGTTATCAGACTATTGTAGAGACGCGATTAATCGCGTCTAATGCTAATGCCCAATGCCCAATCACCAATGACTAAAACAATCCTTTCTATCCTATTGGGTGTGCTGTTAATAGGCTGTTCATCGCCTACACCAGCAAAATCTTCCACTGATACACCTAGTTCTCAAATTCAACCAGTGAAAACTGAGCAATTATCACTTGATACAAGTAAGGGTCAGCAGCTACCTATTTCTGCTCAGGCTGTTGTTCCCAATGGCACCAAAATAGACTTGGAAGTGGCGCAAACCCCAGAACAACAAGCAATGGGGTTAATGTATCGACCCGCTTTAAGCCCAAATCGAGGAATGTTGTTTCAATTTTCCACGCCGATGGCGGTCAGTTTTTGGATGAAAAATGTACCTGTACCTCTAGATATGGTTTTTCTCCGCAAAGGAGTTGTGCAGGCGGTCGCAGCCTCTGTACCACCTTGTACTGCTGATCCCTGCCCTACCTATGGTCCTAAAACCCAAGTAGATCAAGTCATTGAACTGCGATCTGGACGAACTAGCGAACTAGGATTAAAAAAAGGAGATATTGTTAAAATTGCTTACTTGGATTCAGGTAAATTACGGAGATCAAAAAATCAACCATGATGCTAAAACGCTTATACAACAAGATATAAGAAATTTTTGATAAAAAAATAATTAAGTACCTGGTAAAAAAGTTAATAGTAAAGTTAATATTTAATACAGTGTCAAACAGACAGGCCCTGACGTCTTCAAGCTGGGGTCTGAGTTTTGGCTTTTTGTAACTAAAATCTATCTTTTGGCGTACGTGTAAAGATTCGCCAATGAGCGATTATTTAGCTAAGGAATACTTCTGACTACAGGTGTATTTAGCTAAACAACTGAGGTAAAAAGGATAAACCTAATTTATCTAGGTTAGCTACTCGATATTTCCCAAGTGAAAGTAGCGCTACAATTAATAACTTCAACAGTGCTTTTCTTCAAAAACACAAGAGACATAAGCACCATTTATGGGTTGATTGTGTTAGCTCAGTGACTGATCAAAGGCTTGCTGTAAGCCCGATGAACTACTGCATAACATGTAGTCTCAGGGAGAAGCATAAACAACGTAAGGGGGTGAACTACAAAATGCTACCATCTAACTACACACAACTAATTCGTTTTTTACAAGAGGATTTGGCAATTTCTGCGGCTTCTATCAATGTTGCACTCCGCCACAGCAAGCAAGATCCCGGGCCTTTGCCAATGATTCTTTGGCAGTATGGGTTGATAACTCTCGAACAGTTAGAACAAATCTACGACTGGATGGAAACTGCGGCATAGATTAGGGATAGCTCATTGAAGGGAACAAAAAATGTGGCATCAACTCGGCTTCCTACGAAGTCTCGCAAGAAGGAAAGTTAGCTTAAGTAATTTATACTGTTTCACTTATAACAAGTTACAAGAGCGGGCTGATAATTCAGTTCGCTCTTTAAATTTGTTAATAATTTGTTATTTGTCATTTGTCATTCGTCATTTTTGACATACTCACCGACCTGAAGGCGCGGTGAGTATGTCAACTTGCTCCCGGAAGTTCTACGTGTTTATGGGCGACTTTAAAATTTTTGAATGATTGTTATATCAGTATTATTTCGGTTATTTTTTGGTAACAAAAATTATATTTTGAAAATTAAAATACTTAATATAGTCATTTCATCGGTAAAAACTAGATAAATAGGCGTATTTTTGTATTGTTCTTATATCCTTATTTATATATAAGAATGTATGAACAAAAGTATAATCATAAATCCCTATTTAATGCCTCGTGTCTACACGTTTTGTTCTTCCTGTGTCTTCATCAATTATCTCTTCTGACTTACTCCAGCAAATACCGGTCGGCTTAATGGTATTGGGTACAAATGCAGAAATTCTATTTTGCAATGTACTAGGTTGTCAACTGCTACATCGTACAGAACAAGAACTTTTGGGAACTACTGCTTTTGGTGCTTATTGGCAAGTTTTGCAAGCAGACGGAACAGTATTTGCTAACCCAAAGCTGCTGCTTTCAAGACAAGAAAATCTAGTTTTAGGTATTGCTCATCCTCAAAATGGTAGTTACATTTGGTTGCTGGTAAATACTCAACTGCAAGACAATACAAACCAAACAATCTGTACTTTCAGTCAGATCACTGAACGACAAAGCAGTGAAGTTAACCTACGTCATACTCAAACTCGCTTGGAACAACAAAATCAAGTGTTGTTGGCACTAGCTAAGAGTAAAACTATGGCATTAGGTGATTTAAATCATGCTTTAGATGAAATTACAGAAGCTGCTGCTAGCACCTTGGGAGTAGAACGTGTCAGCGTTTGGCTTTACAATTGCGATCGCTCCAAAATAGAATGTCTCAACCTCTACGAACAAACGCCAAAGCGTCACAGTAGTGGTGCAGAATTAGCAGCAGTCAACTATCCAGCATACTTTCAAGCATTAGAAACAGAGCGTACTATTGCTGCTAATGATGCTTATACTGATCTCCGTACCTGCGAATTTGGGACAACATACTTACCTGCGGTTGGCGTCACATCTATGTTAGATGCACCCATTTGGTTAGAAGGGAAAATGATTGGCGTAGTCTGTCACGAATTTACTGGGGGTGTGCGCCATTGGACTATTGAAGAACAAAATTTTGGGGGTTGTATCGCCGACTTAGTTACCTTGGCAATGGAAGCAAACCAGCGTCAAAAAGCACAAGAGGCGCTACGACAAAGTGAAGCTAGATTTCACAAACTTACAACCCATATGCCAGGGGTAATATATCAGTTTGTGCTACATCCTGATGGTTCAGTGAATATTCCCTACGTTAGTTCCTATTGTCGGGAAATGTTTGAATTAGAGCCAGAACAGATACAACAAAATGCACAACTGCTATTATCACAGGTTCATCCTGACGATCACCACACTTTACATGAATCAATCGCCATTTCAGCCACAACCTTAGAACCTTGGGTGTGGGAAGGGCGTTTTATTAATCCTAGTGGGAAGTTGAAGTCACTGTCTGGTGCTTCTCGTCCAGAAAAACTAGCAAACGGTGACATTCTCTGGGATGGCTTGCTAGTAGACATCACAGAACGCAAACAGACTGAAGCTGCTTTAGCAAAGCGAGAACGTTATTTAGCAATACTAGTAGAAGTACAACGGCGATTGCTAGCTGATGATACTGATGGCAATTGCTATACACACATTTTAGAACCACTGGGGCAAGCTTCTGGTGCTAGTCGTGTTTACCTGTTCGAGAACTTTGGAGATCATACAAAAAAATTGTTTGCTCGTCAGCGTGGCGTCTGGTGTAGCAAAGAAATCAACAATCTAACCTTACAAAATTTACCCTTGCTAGAAGTTTTTCCCCGTTGGATTGAATTGTTAGCAAGAGGTGATATTGTTACAGGCATAGCTACAGAATTTCTGGAGCCAGAACAAAATATACTTACTGATCATCATATTCTCTCGATTCTGGTTTTGCCGCTGATCGTAAACAATAAATTCTGGGGCTTTATTGGTTTTGATAATTGCCAAGAAGTACGTTCTTGGGATTCCTTAGAAGTGGATTTATTAGCCGCCGCCGCCGCAGCGATCGCTCTCCATCAAGAAAGAGCATTGGCAGAAAAATCATTATCTCAGGCTAAGGATGAATTAGAAATTCAGATAGACAAGCGAACCAAGGCTTTAAAAGATGCCAATCATCAATTATTAGTAGAAATTGCTGAACGTTCTGCTGCTCAGTGTGCCTTACAAGTCTCTTTAGAAAATTTGAAAAAAGCCCAAATTCAACTTGTTCAGAGTGAAAAAATGTCTTCATTGGGGCAAATTGTTGCTGGTATTGCCCATGAAATTAATAATCCAATCAGTTTTATTGCTGGCAATTTAGTATATGCCAATCAATATACATCTGATCTACTTGATATATTGCGCTTGTATCAAGAATACTGTCCTCACCCAGGAGCAGAAATTTTCCAGCGATCGCAAGAAATAGATTTCGATTTTTTGGTAACAGATTTGCCTAAGCTTTTGGAATCTATGCAAGTCGGTGCTAAACGTATTCGGGATATAGTCCTCTCTTTAAGAAACTTCTCACGCCTTGATGAAGCTGAGATGAAATCTGTTAATTTGCACGAAGGCATAGAAAGTACTCTGTTAATTTTACAACACCGACTTAATTCTCAAAATCGTAATTCTCCAATTCAAATTATTAAAGATTACGGCGAATTACCCAATGTTGAATGCTATCCAGATAAACTCAATCAAGTCTTTTTTAATATCCTGAATAATGCCATCGATGCTTTAGAAGAGTCAACAGTCTATCGTCAACAGTCGATAGTTAGAAATTCTGGACTTTTGACTAAATCAGAAATTCGTATTTGCACAGAACTTGCTGTTAATAATGTCCGGGTACGAATTGCTGATAATGGCCCTGGGATGAGTGAACAAGTCAAAGCACAAGTATTTGATCCCTTCTTTACCACCAAACTTGCCGGTCGTGGTTCTGGTTTAGGATTATCTATTAGCTATCAAATTGTAGTTGAAAGTCACAAAGGCGTGTTATGTTGCACTTCCAAACAAGGGGAAGGAACCGAATTTTGTATTGAAATTCCCGTTTGGCAAAATGCGACTTGATAAAAAAATAGAACCTACGTTCGTAGTGGGGACTTTAGTCCTTATTTTTAATTTTCACCACCGACTTATCCTCTCAGAAAGATGTCAAAGCGATCGCACCTCCGCTAAAACCTAAATAGAAGGAATATGATTGAAGGTGCCAAGCAATGGCAGAGAAATCTCAAAAAGATACAAAAGATAAAACAACAAATAATACACCCGCTACCGATATTCAAGAAGATAAGCATTCTTTATTAGAATCCTTTGCCGAAACATTAAGCTGTGCTGCTGGAACCGCTGTGGGAGTAGGAACAGTCGCTGGTAGCACTGCAATCGAAGCCGGGAAAGCAGTTGCAGAAACAGCAGCCGAAGTAGGGGAAGCAGCAGCCAAGCAAGCACGCCATCTGATTGAGAAAGCAACTCATACAGCAGGACATGTAACAGAACGCCTGGGTGAGAATTCACTCATCCGTAGAGTCGCCGGCGTGTTAAATCTCAATTGGTTAGTTGGTGCTAGTGATAATGTTGATATCGAAAAATCCACAGCTGCGGTGAAAAAGCTTCAGCAAGAACATCCCCATGAATCACCTAGCCAAATTGCTCACCGGATCATGGTAGAGAAAGCAGCGAAAGCAGGTGGAATAGGGTTTGCAAGCAGTATATTACCAGGATTTGCGGCGGCGCTATTAGCAGTAGACTTAGCAGCTACAACCCAGTTACAGTCAGAAATGATTTATCAGATTGCTGCTGCCTATGGGTTAGATTTAAAAGATCAGAGCCGTAAAGGTGAAGTTTTGGCAATTTTCGGTTTAGCTTTCGGTGGTGGCCGTTTGTTGAGAACAGCTGGTTTAGGTTTGTTGCGAAATGTACCTTTTGCGGGAGCGGTAATTGGTGCTAGCTCCAACGCGACGATGGTTTATTCTTTAGGATACGCGGCTTGTCGATTTTATGAAGCCAAGCTAGATGAATCCAAGTCTCTAACTTCTGAAGAAACCTTAGCAGAACTCAAGCAAGAAAGCGAAAATTATTTAGAAACTGCGATCGCTCAACAAACAGTGATGGATCAAATCTTAGTTCATATGATCCTCGCCAGACATCCCGACAAGACTTGGGAAGAAATTTTGCCAGAGTTACAAGCTTTAAATCTCAGTCCAACTTCTTTGGAAGCAATAGGCAAAAACATCAAATCACCCCAGCCATTGCAAGAACTGCTTAATCAACTTAACCGAGATTTTGCCATACCACTCTTAGTTCAGGCTTACAGAATTGCCAAAGTCGATGGTGAGATTAAATCCGCAGAACAAAAAGTTATTCATGCGATCGCCACTAAATTTAGTATTGATTTGAATCAAATTCAATCAATGGTCAATACTCAATAGTCACTTAATAAGTTTTTAGTAAGGACTTTAGTCCTCATTTAGTCCTCATTTAAGGACTAAAGTCCTTACTACGAACTCTCTTAATATTTATAAAGATGCACCCAAAACAGTTAACTGATAACTAATAATTGATAACTGATAATTGATAACTAATCAAGTCTCATCAGTCTCGTCTACGTAATTCAAAAAATCACCCGGTTGGGCGTTTAATTGCTTACAAATCACTTCAACGGTTCCTCTGTCCGGATAAATATTTCTATCTCTCCAAAGCCTAAATGCAGTTGCTCTTGGCAGTCCAGTGATTTGCCAAAATTTGTTGGCGCTAGGAATACCTTTTTCTTTACCAAATTCTTGAATTCTATTTGTTAGTCCCATTGGATAAGATTACTCCCAGTGTATTATTTTTTTAATATAACCCATTGACACGTGTTATTAAATGGGATTTAATATTAATAAGAGAAGGGCGATCGCACCTCCAAGTACCCTCGCCCTCTCTGTCCCCAAACATACATTCAGGACATTTCCATAAACATAGATTCAGGACTATTCCATGATGCCACAACTCGTTCTTTGTCAAACAGCTACAAGAGGTTTAATCAATTTAGCTTACATTCGCCAGATTCGTTTTCGGAATATACCTATTCACAATAAATTACAATATACCTGCTTCTTGACTTGGAGTAACGGCGAGCAAGATGTTTTTGTTGACAAAGACGCTCAAGCCATTGCCCAAACACTTAGAAAAATAACAAAACCAATTTAAATTTCCATCCAGGGTGAGCAATCCTCACCCTACCGAATCAGAGAAATATTTGTTACAAATGACCAATAACTAATGACAAATCACAAATGACAAATGATCAATTGGAAAAACCTACTCAACCTCTTTCTCCAATCTCATTGTCCTTTGTGTCAGCGTTCCACCTCCCAAGAACTATGTCCAAACTGTATTCGCCAACTGCAAAAATGTCATAATCCCAACACCCACTGTCTACCGATATTTGCTTGGGGTGCATATGGCGGTATCCTCAAACGAGCGATCGCCACAATGAAATACGAAAATCACCCCGAAGTTGCTCGTCCCTTGGGACAATTGTTAGCAGAAGCATGGTTATCACATCAGGAGTGCGATCGTAATTTAGTAGTTGTTCCGATTCCACTTCACGCCAAAAAGCTCAAGCAACGTGGGTATAACCAAGCTACACTCATCGCTCAAAGCTTTTGTGAAGTCACCGGATTACAATTAAAAAAACATGGTTTAGAAAGAATTAAAGCAACTGAAGCACAATTTAGCTTATCTGCCTCACGGCGAGAAGAAAACTTAACAGAAGCCTTTGGATTAGGGCAAGATTTGCGTGTGCCTCTGAAATTCCCAGTACTATTAGTAGATGATATTTATACCACAGGTGCAACTGCTAGGTCTGCAATCCAAACACTTCATCAAAGCAGTATATCTGTTTATGGTTTAGTGGCAGTTGCAACCACTGCTAAATCATTTAAACCTTGATAACTGATAACTGATAACTGATAACTGATAACTGAATCATACGTGGGCAAGCTGTACTAGAGACAACTATAATTAGGCCAATCGCGCTTAATTTGTGGGAAAACTTTTGGGGATGAGAAGTCAGGCTTTTATCGTCAGTTTAAAACAAATTGCTTTCATTCCTGCCTCTTTGCTGGCAATTGGTATAAGTTCAACAGCAGCTTTGGCTCAAGTTAACAAGTTGTACAATCCAATTCCTCTTCCTGGCAGTTATGAAGTTTCTGATACACTGTCAGAAAAAGATATTCCCACAGGTCAGGGTGGATTTGCCCGTGACTATATGGTGAGTCTGAAAAAGGGTGATAATCTCGCGGTTGATCTCAGTTCGGAAAACTTTGATAGTATTGTCACTCTGCTGGGACCAGACGGTACGACAGTCGCAGAAAATGATGATGGCCCTGATGGTAGCAGTAATTCTTTGTTGTTTACCCGCATTGTAGAACCCGGAACTTACATCGTTCGCGTCCGGTCTTTCGGCGAAACTGGAGTCGGGACTTTTAAACTTAAAGTAACGCGATTGCAACCAGTCAAATAACAAAAGTTTGTAGTGTAGACGCTCGTAAGAGCGGCTACTTACCCTACGGGAACCCCTTCGGGGAACAGAAGCCACTTCGTGTCTACCCGCAGGGTGGACTAAAGTCCTCATTTTAAGCACTAAAGTGGTTACTACGAACTTATTTCAAATATATTACTTAACGTAGTTTGATTTATTCTCACTGACTTACGCTCAAATATAAAATCAAATTATTGTCATTACACATAAAAACAAAGCTTCAGTCCATTCCACGACAGCACCATAAGTATCGCCAGTATGTCCGCCTAGTTTGTGATTAAACCAGGCTCCAGTCATGATTGCGATCGCGCTTCCACTAACTATCATTGCTGTGGCAAAAAAGATTTGATTACGGTTGAGGAAAATTTGCCAACTACTCAAAGCTATTAATAAAACTAGTGTTGGTAGCCAATCTTTATATGAACGAATAGCTTGTTTATGAAAGGCTCCCTTACCAGTTGGTTTCAGGTAAGGATAACGAGCGATCGCGATCACTTGTCCCCAACGTCCCCACCCAGCAGCTGTCATGATGATTAACCAACGGTTTTGTTCTATCTCTGTCAGTGCAGCTGTTTTAAGTAATAACAAAGCGATCGCGGCCATTGCTCCAAATGCACCTGTGGCGCTATCCGCCATAACTTCTAGTCTACGCTGAGGATCACCCACAGCTAATCCATCAGCGCTATCCATTGCTCCATCTAAGTGTAGCCCTCCAGTAATCGCCATCCAACTGCATACAACCAAAGCACTACCGGTTAGTGCTGGTACACCCAGATAAATTAGCAGAGCATCAAATAAGCCTAAAATCCCTCCAATCATCAGTCCAATTACAGGAGCAAAACGGGCTACTCCTTGGAAATCAAAAGCATACATGTATGGCAAAGGGATTATTGTATAAAATACAACAGACGATCCGATACCAAGTAGTAGTTGTTTCCACCACTGACACTTGTTGGTCATAGTAGTTACGCTAGTTGTTATTTGTAGTCATAAATCATGAATCATGGTTCAAATGACGAGTAATAATGACGCTCATAATTCCGGCACAACCCTGAAATTCATCTTTAAAAATTTAAATAAGATTGACCAGTATGAGTAACTTCACCAAAAAATTTTGTTATGCTGATCACAGTAAAAACTGTACTAAATGTATAAATACTTGCTTTCAGAAAGGATATAAATAAAGTAGCCATTATGAACTTGATATACTAGCACTAATCAAACAAACAATAGAAAAAAAGATACATTAACCATTTTTAATTCAGATACTAATATCATGTGATACACAAAAAACGAATGATCACAGATTTTTCTTTTCCAGCTAACCTTTTAACCTTCTATTTTGTTAGGAGTAAGTATATTTATTAAGATTATTAAAAACCACGTTTCCGGCATTATGTCAACAAAAAATAATTTATTGCAGCTAATTAGGCGATCGCTATACAAAGTTGATCAATTTATTAGATAAATATTAAATAGCAGGGGTCAACCAAGCGACGAGATCGACTGTTTAGCTATGTAGTTAGGACTTTACACAAAACTACACGCTGTAATGGCAATTCATAAATTGCCATACTCTGATTTCAGAGTTGCAGCTATTGTTTGCGTAAGTCCTGGTAGTTTTTATCTACACTCCAGAAGTCATTGGATTATGAGTCACCATCTACCCGAAAGTAAGATACCAGCTCCATGCATTATCAACACAGGTGTGGTTGTCAACAAGCTCGATATGCGACGATTACTCACAGATTTAGGTCGTGTTCGCTATTTCTACACCCAGGATGGTGAGTGCAAGAGCGACGGTGAAGGGAATGTGATGGAAGTATTTGCCAATCCGCAACGATCTACTCTGGTTGCTAACCACGCCCTTTATCTCAATCTTTGTAGTTTTGATTACCTAGAATTAAAACAATCACCACAAAAAGAAACTTACTTTGACTTAGTACAAGAAGGAAGTCGTCTGCGCTTGATTCCTCTTTCTACTCCTATGCAAGAGCGAGATGAGCGTTGCTTAAATGTCAGCGCCATAGAAGCAATGATGGAACAAGTACTCTCAGCTAGATGGGATGCAGAAATTGACGATGATCCCTCTGATCTATTTTAGGATCGGGGATCGGGGATCGGGGATTGGGGGTTGGGGGTCGGAAGGGAGACAAGGGAGAATAAGTTATGATGATCTACCATTGGCTCTTGACCATTGATTTTGCCCCCAGGTTGATCTGTGGGGTCAATCCAAAATCCAAAATCCAAAATCCAAAATCGGTTGACTCTTGACTACAAACTTCTCTTTTCAATGTCTGGCTCAATGTAGCCACACCAAAGCACGAGTTGGGGTGTTTTACACACCACATGGAGTAGTTGAAACTCCTCGTTTTATGCCAGTGGGGACTTTGGCAACTGTCAAAACCCTTACCCCTGCTCAACTCAAGGAAACAGGGGCGCAAATGGTGCTATCTAATACCTATCACCTGCACCTGCAACCAGGAGAAGCAATTGTGTCAGGAGGTGGAGGACTGCACAAGTTTATGGGATGGAATGGGCCGATGCTCACCGATTCTGGAGGCTTTCAAGTCTTCAGTCTGAGCGAAATGCGGAAAATATCTGAAGAAGGCGTGACATTTCGCTCACCCCACGATGGTCAAATTATCAAATTCACACCCGAAAAATCTATCGAGATTCAAAATACCCTAGGGGCGGATGTGATTATGGCTTTTGATGAGTGTCCGCCTGCTACAGCTAATCGCCAAGAGGTGGAAGCTGCAACAGAGCGCACTTACCGATGGCTTTTACGGTGTATAGAAGCACATCAACGCCAGGAAGAACAAGCATTATTTGGCATTGTTCAGGGCGGAGTGTATTTAGATTTGCGCTGTCAGGCGGCAGAAGCTTTGCAGAAGCTGGATTTACCAGGTTATGCCATTGGTGGCGTGAGTGTGGGCGAGGAACCAGAACTAATTCATCAAGTTGTACAAGTTACCGCACCGTTGTTACCATACCACAAGCCCCGTTATTTGATGGGTGTAGGTACTTATCAAGAAATGGTGATTGCGATCGCCTCTGGTGTAGATTTATTTGATTGTGTGATCCCTACACGTTGGGCAAGACATGGGACGGCTATGGTACTAGGCGATCGCTGGAATTTAAAGAATGCTAAATTTCGTGAAGATTTTACACCCTTAGATGAAACTTGCCCTTGTTATACCTGTCAGAATTTTACCCGTGCCTACATCTCTCATTTAGTGCGATCGCAAGAAATTTTGGCATATACATTATTGAGTATTCACAATATCACCGAACTGATTCGCTTTACCCAAAAAATACGAGAAGCTATATTGAACGACACCTTTACCACAGAGTTTGGTCAGTGGCTCAAAAAAGGAGTCATGGAGTGATGTAGAAGTACTAACTATTAACCAATGACCAATGCGTGTTAAGATGTTTGTCAATTCTGAAAGCTGTGTTGGATAAAGTGGATTTAAACAAAAATGGAAGCAGCAATTTTATTAGCTAAACTACCCGAAGCATTCCAAATCTTCGACCCTTTAGTAGACGTTCTCCCGCTCATTCCTTTGTTCTTCTTACTGCTAGCTTTTGTTTGGCAAGCAGCCGTGGGTTTTAGATAAGTTATTTAAAAGTTATTTGCATAATTTTATGGAGACAGGCGAAACACCTGTCTTATTTTTTTGCTATACTTTAGTTATAAAATTTTACATTTATTAATATTTTGTTATTTTTTAAAATAAATTAATATAGGATTCAACAAGTTGATTTACAAATCAAGCTCTTAATTCAGGCAAACAGTCAACGAGGTTTGAACTATGGGTAATATCAAATTCGTGAAAGAGGATAAAGAAGTTATTGCTGCTGATGGTGCTAATTTACGACTAAAAGCTTTAGAAAACGCCATAGACATTTATAAAGTTTGGGGAAAAATGATGAATTGTGGTGGCTATGGTCAATGTGGCACCTGTATTGTAGAGATTATCGAAGGACAGGAAAATTTATCACCTCCTACAGAAGTAGAAAACCGTTTCTTAAAGAAAAAGCCTGCTAATTACCGACTTGCTTGTCAAACAGTAGTTAATGGGCCAGTCAGTGTGGTAACAAAGCCTTAATTTAGTCAATAGTCATTAGTCATTGGTATGACAAAGAACAGATCACAAATGACAAAGGACAAATAACTCACCCAAGCCATGATGATGGTATCCTAAAAGTGTTGACTGGAATCTAAGAGAGGCTTTCTTACTATGCAGGTTAATGACCTGGGGTTTGTAGCCAGCATTCTATTTGTGCTGGTTCCTGCTGTTTTTTTAATCATTCTTTACATCCAAACAGCTAGCCGCGAAGGTAGAAAAGATAGTTAATGCTTTGTGTATTTTTTTTATAAAACAAAAACCCTTGCACTTTTAGTGTGAGGGTTTTTAAAGTTCAAAGTGATCAGCTACTAGCTGATCACTGATAACTGATTTAAGCAGCAGATGTTCGCGCTAATAACACTGGACAAGTCGCATTAATTCTCACGTAATCAGACAAAGAAGAACCTAAAAGTCGGTCTAAATCGACAAAACTCTTAGCAATAGAAGGACGGCGATCGGGAGAACCCATTAACAATAGGTCTACGTTCAGTTCTTCTGCTAAACGACAAATTTTTTCACCAGGTTTACCCATACTTAGCACACAACGAGGTTGCACACCCAGTTTTTTTGCTTCCGCAGCAGCAGCAGCTAAAACGGGGTGTTGGTCAGCAGTAACCTGGGTTGTGGCAGTAGGTTCACCTCCTCCTAAATCTGTGATCACATGTGTTAAAATTAGTTCGCCACCCTTGATATCTCGAATCAAGAATAGAGCCAAATCTAGGCAGCGTTTTGACGCATCAGAATTGTCCATTGCCACCATAATGCGCTTAATATTTTTGACATAAATGTCATCTTTGACTAGCAGCATCGGGCGAGAGGACAATTGAAAGACGTATTGACTGACGGAGTTTGCTAAAATTGATTGCAGACGCTTTAGTCCACGAGAACCCATAATAATCAAGTCTGCATCAATTTCATCTGCTACTTGGCAAACTACATCTTTAGGCTCACCTTGTCGCAAAATGGAAGAGACTTGAGTTGGATTCAAAGCAAGAGACTGAATCGCATTAGCCAAGATTTTGCCACCTTCTTCCCACTTCGCTGTCATCGAATCGGCGGTGCGTTGTGGTGGAACAACGTGCAATACTGTAACTTTTGCCTGTTGAATTGATGGCAGTTCTTTCAAAGTTTTAAGCATCTCTTCCGCGTGTCCCAATCCAGAGACAGCAATCAAAATGTTTTGTATCATTTTCGTCTTCCGTAGCTGTGAGTTGTTTGCTCTCTAGTAATTGGCTCAACTTTAACTTTCACCGCCTGCTAAATCACTTAGTCAATAATCAATAGCCAATAGTCAATGTTTAATTGTTAATCGCAATCAAGAATCAACAATTAACAATTAACACCAAACAATTAATATTTTCGACACCAGACTCTTGACTAAATGTTCTTACTCTTTATACCTAGTGACTGAGCTTTTCAACTAGGCTTTAATAATTTAGCTTACTCTATAATTCTGCATGATTAACTTAATGAATGGTTATGAATTTTATCACTTTTAATCTATGTTTACGCTTTTTAATTAATCTCTAGTTAAGTATTGCAAAGACAAGCAAAAAGCTATTCAGTAAACCACTTTAGCTGAAAATGGTTAGTAAAAGCGAAGTCTTTGTATAAGAATATTTACAGAGTGATAGCAAGATACAGATGCAAATTCTTCAGTTATACAGTAGTTAGACTCAAAAATAACAAATTTTTAACACTGGGATAATTTCATAAATTTTATTTTCAATAAATTACTTAATAAACTGGATATTTATAATTGACAAAATTTAATTGTACTGTTAGCTATTTTTCTGGTAATCAGGGAAAGAATTATAAACAAGTATTACTTATCTGTGGTATAGAATTTCCTTAATTAAACTCTCAGACTGGTATTGTTTCTATTAATCAAGTTATTGTACTGCTCTAAGTAAGTTGGCACAAATAAAGCTAATTTGTCATTAGTGATTCTCCCTTGTCCCCTTTGTCCACACCACGTGCTACAACGCTCTTAACCCGCAAGGGCGCAATGGCTCCCCTTGTCCCTTAAAACTGCAAGTCCCTTAGCGTCGCGGACATTGTTGATGCAAAGGCTGTTTAGCTAAGTAATCTAACTCTATCTGCTGTAGCAAACTTGTCCAAATATCAGAAAGTTTGGTATCCGATGGGTTACAGGCGTGTAACTCCGCTACTGTTGAGAGTAAATCAAACCATAAACCTTGTTCAGCGTAGACAGAAAGACGTTCTCTGGAAGTCGATCGCTTTAACTTGTTAGCTACATTATTATTGATAGCAACTCGCTGCACCCAACCGTGTACACTAATTACAGAGCGCGGAGAAGGGTCTTGTATATCGCAAACAATCGAGACAGACCACTGATAGGTTTGATTGATTGCTAAAGGCGGAACTTGATCATTATTAGGTAAATTCAAACTCGCGATCGCAGCTTTACTGCTGGGTTTAAAATTAGTTTGATACACCAAAGTCCGTGGACGCAATTTTTCATCTACTGTGTAGAGAGAAAATAGCATCGTTTGAGCGGTATTGTCAGGTGTGTACCAGAAAAACTTGGGATAAGCAGCAGTTGTCAATCCTAAATTAGTGGATGGTAATAATAAGACTAAAAGCGGTTGATCGCCAAAAAGACAGCCACCTCTACGTGTACTACCATTTTCCCGACGTCCAGGAAGATTTTTGGTCGGAACCTTGACTTGAACACTACCACTTTGCTGATTGCGGTTGTTGACCTGATTTGGTTTACTTGGAGTTTGTGGTTTAGCAATCGTCTGTGTGAAAGCTACCGAAGGTAAACCACACAGAAGTAAATTTAAAAGCAAAGACAGGCTGACTTTCAGATAATTTGGGCGATACATTCAAGTTAAAAATTTACAACTGTCTCACCAAAGACCGTATCCACCCACACTCAGACGTTATTAACTTATCCTCGTTCCTGCCCTACAGTTTATCATAAGTAATCCTGCGGATTTGTAATGAGCGCTGAAGCGCTCACTACAAACTAAGCGGCTATTAAGCCATTGTGCCTTAGCAAGGCTTCAGTACTCGGTTCGCGACCCCGGAAAAATTTAAACACTTCCATGGGATGCTGGCTACCACCGAGTGCTAAAACTGTATCACGGTAGCGTTTACCTGTGGTTTTTACTGCTTGCTCGTTTTCTAAACCAACTTCTTCAAAAGCAGCAAAAGCATCTGCACTAAGTACTTCTGCCCATTTGTAGCTGTAATAACCTGCGGCGTATCCACCTGCAAAGATGTGACTAAAAGCACACAAAAATGCATCTTCTGGTAATGGGGGTATGACAGTAGTTGTTTTAGCAATGCGATCGCGTACATCTTTGGGAGTTTCACCACCACCAGAATGGTAACGGTGATGTAATTCGATATCCAACAAGCTAAAGTGGAGTTGACGCAGCGTTGCACTACCACTCATGTAATTTTTGGCTGCTAAGAGCTTTTGATAATAATGTTCTGGCAAAAGTTCGCCTGTTTCGTAATGCCTAGCCATGCCAAATAAAGTAGCTTTGTCATAGCACCAGTTTTCCATAAACTGGCTAGGTAATTCCACAGCATCCCATTCGACATTATTAATACCTGCTGCGGAAGTATAATCGACCTTAGTCAGCATGTGGTGTAAACCATGACCGAACTCGTGGAATAAAGTCTCTACTTCCGCGAAAGTCATCAGGCTGGGCTTACCATCAACAGGTGGTGTCTGATTACACACCAAATACGCCACAGGTAAGCGAGTCTGACTCACGCCATTTTCGGTAACTTTACCCCGATTAATACAGATATCCATCCAAGCACCACCGCGCTTTTCCGCAGGACGACTGTAGGGATCTAAATAAAAATAGGCGATCGCCTTACCCGTTTCATCAGCAATTTGGAAATAGCGCACATCCTCATGCCAAACTGGTGCTTGACCATCAGCAGGAGTCACACTCACACCAAATAGTCTTTTCACCAAGCCAAATAAACCATCCAAAACTTGGGGAAGAGGAAAATAAGGGCGCAACTCTTCTGCTGTAAAAGCAAATTTTTCTTCTCGCTGACGTTCAGCCCAAAACGCAATATCCCAATGTTTTAAATCATTGGCTTCAGCGACTCCCTGACTTGCAGCAAAAGCTTTGAGTTCTTCTAACTCCTTGACAGCAGCATCATAGCTAGCGCCGCGTAATTCCTCCAACAGCTTTTCTACAGCTTCGACATTCGGAGCCATCTTACTTGCTAAACTGACTTCCGCGTAAGTCTTATACCCAAGTAACTCTGCTAATTCTTGACGCAACTGTAAGATGCGTTCAATGATGGGGTTGTTATCCAACACTCCCCCAGCAGCACGGCTGACATAAGCTTTGTAAAGAACCTCCCGCAAATCCCGGCGAGTGCTGTACTGCATAAAAGGATAGTAACTGGGAAAATCCAAAGTGATGCGCCAAGGGCCATTTTCGGGAGTAGCGTTTTCTGACCCCGTATCTCGTGCTGCTTGGGCGGCTAAACTTAGCAAACTAGGCGGTAAACCGTCTACTTCTTCTTTCTTTGTCAACGTCAAGCTAAAAGCCTTAGTCGCATCCAAAACATGATTAGAGAACTTAGTAGAAAGTTCCGCTAACTCCATTTGGATATTATTAAAGCGATCGCGTGCTTCACCTTGTAAACCCACCCCAGAAAGTTCCGCATCACGGATCGCAGCTTGGACAATGCGCTGTTGGGCTGAGTCAAAACCATTCCAAGCATCACTTGCAGCAAGGGCTTTAAAAGCATTGTAAATTGGTTGACTTTGACCAAGCTTATTAGAAAACTGGACTACATGAGGCTGCACAGTTTCAAAACCTTCTCGCAATTGGGGGTTATTTTTCACACCCATTAAATGGTTGACAACACCCCAACTCCAACTCAGACGTTCTGTGATTTTTTCTAAAGGTTCTACTAAACCATTCCAACTAGGCTGAACATCAGCTTCCAACTTGGTTAATTCTTGTTCTAATTCTGCCAGTAACTGATTAAATGCTGGCACCACATGTTCTGGTTTAATGTTTGCAAAGTCAGGCAAACCAGAACCTTTTAATAAAGGATTATCTGTAATAATGGCGTTTACACTCATGGTTTTACGTGAACACCCGCTCTATATGGGTCAACTGTGTTTTATTTCTTCACTTTACTAATGTAGCGAGTTTACGTCTTAGTCATTAGCCAATAGTAAGTAGTTCTGGGTACAGATCACCGTAAAAAGAAATAGGATATAAATTTTTTGATCAATTTTTACGCTTCATCTACCATTTCTAAAATCTGATTATACAGAGCTGGAGATAGTCTAAACTCTGATGTAGCAATCAGAGCATCCATCAAAGGTTTGACAGCAACAATTAAATTTTGGCGTTTAGCCTCAACTAAAATACCCAATAGCCCAATAATTCTTAGACCCAAGCGGTCAGCTTCTGCTCTACCACGACGCTCATCGATTAACAGCAAATCAGCATTGAGTTCTAGAGCAAGAGCGATCGCCTCAGACTCTCCAGGATCTAGCCTCACTTCGCGCTGAAGACGTTCAACGGTATTATGATTTACAACTCGTTTAACTTCAATCCAGGAAGCAGATTGAACTTCAAGAGTTCCTGGAACAGGAGGTTCAACGTCTGTAAGTTCACGATACACCGCTTCGGGAATTTTGACTTGATCGTAAAGTTTCGGGAGGAGGTGCAAGTGATCAATCGCGGCCAAATTTGTAATCACTGATGTATCACTAATGATAATCACAGTCGCCCCAACTCCCGTAGGTTTTTCAAGTCCAGTTCAAAGTCTTCAACATCGTAGGAGTAAAGGGGGATATGGCGTTGTTTGAGAAGTTGACGAAAAGCATTGGGCTGCATCTGGGCTAGTTGACTGGCATATCCTAACGTTAAACGGCCTGTCTGGAACAGGTGTAATGCGACTTCCTGGCGAAACTCACTTGGAGTTAGCCCAGATGCTTGCAGGATTTCGTCGGAGATGACAACGCTCATAGCAGGGTTTCTCATCAGTCATACTTCTAGGGTAGTCCAAGAAGCCTCATAATCAACCTAGCTTGAAAATGGGTGTGCGGGTATAAGGGTGTAGGAGGAGTTATATTTTCATTTTACTTAGAGGGATTTTCCCGTGATTAGCTGACTTAAAACTCTCCCGCTAACGCAGCAACACACCGTTCACAAATTAACGGATGTGCTGTATTTTCTCCCACATGAGTAGAGTAATTCCAACAGCGATCGCATTTTTCCCCTTCTGCTTCTAGTACACCAATTCTCCATTTATCAGCCTGCAAGTTATACTTTGAACCTTGCAGTTTTTCTGGTGTATCCACTAATCCCACTTGGGAGGTAATGAACAAGTAGCGGAGTTCGTCTACACCGTTGCTGTTACCAGCTTCTAGTGATTTGATTGCACTTAATAATTGTGCATCAGTGATGTAGAGCAAAATTTTTGCTTCTAGGGAGGAACCAATCATTTTTTCCACCCTAGCTTGTTCCAACACCTTATTGACATCAAGGCGGATATCACGCAATTGTTGCCAAAAAGCTGCTAGTTCTGGATTATGCCAGTTTGGCTGCAACTCCACCCAACCAGATTCAAATACTGATTTGTAAGGAGTCTTGTAAGGAAGATATTGCCAGATATCCTCAGCTAAGTGAGATAATACAGGTGCGATCGCTCTAGCTAAATTTTCCAGTGCATACCAATACACTGTCTGACAACTGCGACGACGCAAAGCATTAGCATTACTGATGTACAACCTATCTTTGGCGATATCCATATAAAAGTTGGATAAATCTACCACGCAGAAGTTTTGTACTGTTTGGAAAAACCGGAAGAATTGAAAACTATCAAAAGCTTCTGTTACTTCTTGGAAAACTTCTGTCATCCGGTGCAGCATGTATTTATCTAGCTGCGGTAATTGCTCATAGGGTACAGCATCTGTTTCTGGGTCAAAATCGTGTAAATTACCCAGTAGATTTTTGGCAGTATTACGAATTTTGTTACGGATATCAACCAGTTGTTTGATGATATTGCTACCCAGGCGCTGATCAGAAGTGTAATCTACCGATGACACCCACAATCGCAACACATCAGCACCATAAGCAGGGTCTTTTTTCTGGTCTTTACCTCCCTCAATCACCATATTTGGGTCAACGACATTTCCCAGAGACTTACTCATTTTCCGTCCCTGTTCGTCGAGGGTAAAGCCATGAGTCAACACGGTTTTGTATGGCGCACAGTTGTTAACCGCGACACTGGTGAGCAAACTCGACTGAAACCAACCCCGATGTTGGTCTGAACCTTCTAAATATACATCCGCAGGATACCGTAATTCTGGACGCTGCTTGAGTACAGCTGCCCAAGATGAGCCAGAATCAAACCACACGTCCATCGTATCTGTACCTTTACGGTAGGTGCGGCCGTTATTGTGGTATGTTTCTGGTAATAATTCCTCAACTGATAATTCCCACCAAGCATCAGAACCTTTTTCAGCAATAATTGCTTGTACGTGGGCGATGGTTTCCTCATTCAGCAATGGTTCACCGTTGGCTTCGTCGTAAAATACTGGAATTGGAACACCCCAACTGCGCTGACGGGAGATACACCAGTCGGAACGGTCTGCAACCATCGGTGTGATTCTATTTTCACCTTGAGCGGGAATCCATTTTGCAGAAGCGATCGCCCTAAGTGCTTCTTCGCGAAATCCTTCGACTGAAGCAAACCACTGTTCTGTGGCGCGGAAAATTGTTGGTTTCTTGGTTCGCCAATCATAGGGGTATTTATGCAGGTACGCTTCCTCTTTCAACAAAGAACCAGCAGCAGTCAAAGCATCAATTACCGCCTGATTCCCATCACCAAGCACATTCAACCCAGCAAACTGTCCTGCCTCTGCGGTAAAGTTACCATTGTCATCAACTGGCGCTAAGACAGGTAGACCATAACGTTGACCGACAATGTAGTCTTCTTGACCATGACCAGGAGCCGTGTGGACTAAGCCAGTACCAGACTCTGTGGTAACATAATCGCCACCAATCACAATCGGGCTTTCACGATCATATAAGGGATGACGGTAAGTAGAATGTTCTAAATCTTTCCCTTTAAGTGTGGTTTTTACTGTTAACTGGGTTTCCAGTGTGGCAGACAGGCGTTCCACCAGATCCGCAGCGACAATTAAGTATTTAAACCCAGGTTTTTCCTGTACTGCGGTAACTTCTACAACTGCGTAGTTTAGTTCCGGGTTCAATGCCACAGCTAAATTACCAGGGATTGTCCAAGGTGTAGTTGTCCAAATTGCTACACCTAATTTTGGTATAAATTCTGATAATTTAGATTTACTCGCCTCCGATAAACTCGTCACCGGAAAAGCAGCGTAGATACTGCGGGAAGTATGACCTTCTGGATATTCCAACTCTGCTTCTGCCAAAGCTGTTTTAGAACTAGGACTCCAGTGTACAGGTTTCAAACCACGATAAATGTAACCTTTTAACACCATTTGTCCGAATACACCGATTTGTGCAGCTTCGTATTCTGGTGTCAAAGTTAAATATGGATGTTCCCAATCACCCCAAACTCCATAGCGTTTGAAGCTATTGCGCTGTTCGTTGACAGCATTGAGGGCAAATTCTTTGGCTTTTTGTCGTAGTTGTAAAGGTGTCAAGTTTTGCCGTTCGGCGGCTTTCATGTTTTGTAAAACTTTTAACTCAATCGGCAAACCGTGACAGTCCCAACCAGGTACATAACGAACTTTACGACCACGTAACAGTTGGTAGCGATTAATAATATCTTTGAGAATTTTATTTAAAGCATGACCAATATGCAGAGAGCCGTTTGCATAGGGAGGCCCATCATGCAGTATAAATAATTCGCCGGGATTATTTTGGGATAGGCGATCGTAGACTTTATTTTCTTCCCAAAATTTTTGAATTTCGGGTTCACGCTTGCTAGCGTTTGCCCGCATATCAAATTTTGTTTTGGGTAGGTTTACAGTATCTTTATAACTTCCAGTTTCTGTCACAGTTTCATGCCTGAATTAGCAGCAAATGATTTTCCAACAATTATAGAATCCACATGCCCAGAACGGCTAATGTCGAATTGATTTTATGGAGTGAGCATTCCTCACTAACCATAAACCAATACGGTTCAGTTAAGGCTAAAAACTAAAACTAGCGTAGGTTGGGGAGCCAGTGCGTTGCGGGGGTCCCCTCCGTTGTAGCACCTGGCGTTTGAGGAACGTAGACGCGCCCTGCGCGGCTTCTCGCAGAGTAACCCAACATTATCAAGGCTTTGTTGGGTTACTCTGCGAGAAGCCCAACCTACATTTCTTCTTAACTGAACCGTATTGAACCATAAACAACGAAAGATAAGATTCACCCTAACTAAGTACTATTATTCTCTTTCAGTGTTATTCTACACCTTATTACTTTGCGTGAATAAGTAATTTAAGATGCATTCTAATAAATCAATTATAAATTATTTTTAGCAATATAAATTTTAGGTTAATTCATGATTTAGTGTTTTTTATTCTGTTGATGACTTTTGATTTTTACTTTGATGTCGTACCTCAATTTATTAGTTAGTCTTTTATTCTTTGTTGCTGAAGAAGACAATATTTTTATTGTTTTTTGTTGCTTTTTGATTTTTATTGAATTTTCTTTTCGCCATTTCGATTTCTTGTTTACAAAAATCTTACTTGTTTTCCGTTGATTGTTAAGTAACGGATGTCTTCTTGGTTGTGTTTTTAAAAGACTATTTTTGATATCTTTTCTCGCTCTATCTGCCGCATGTAAATTGATATCTGAGACATTATCTTTTGGAGCATCAATTGATGATTCATTTTCTCCAGCAGCAATATGTTTTTGAATAGGATGTTGGTTACTCTGTAATTTTTCCGGTTTCAACTGCGTGTTTTTTGTGTTTTTAGGAATTGAAACAGAAGATAGGTTAATATTTCTCGCCTTCGTTATTTTAGTATTAGGTTGTTGCTCTTTCTGAATAACGATAGGAACTGTTGAGGAATTAGCAATAGGAGTTTTCAGAAAATCTGCTTTTGTTGTCGTAACTGGGTTAGTGGTACTGAGTGGGTTGAGAATCACAGTTGCAGCAGCAAATAAACTTACTCCTGAACCAATGATAATTTTCCGAGCTTTATGTTGTTGATGAGCAGAATGAGAAAAAACAGTAGTAGCAAAAGATAAAGCTGAATTTGGAAATTTTTGAAGTAATGTTCTTTGTGACAATATATTTGTCTGGCTAACATCTGGCTTAATCTTCTCCAAAAATTGCCAAATTACTTGCGTATTTTCAGGACGATTACTGGCTGTAGCAGCCATTAAATAGTCGATTAAATCTGCAAATACCGGCGAAATCTGCAATGCATGAGGACGCCAGTCCAACTCATTAGTTAAAGGATTATAGATATCTAAATCTTGAGGTTCTTTACCTGTAAGTAGAAAAACAAAAGTGCGTCCTAAAGCAAAAAAGTCAGATTGCTGCACAGAATAACCATTTTGTTGCTCTGGTGGAGAATAGCCTTTAGAAACAATTCTGGTATGAGAAACTCCATCTAAGATAGTTGTAGTTACTTGCCGCACTGCTCCAAAATCAATCAAAACTAGCTGCCCATTCGGTCGCAGCATGATATTCTGAGGCTTAATATCTCTGTGAAAATACTGTTGGTCATGTATTATAGATAAAATATTAACTAGTTGTTTGAGCCAATCAAAAGCTTGAATTTGAGAAATGGGTTGACAATGACGAGATTTCATCCATTTTTCTAAATCAACCCCCTCTATTTTTTCCATTACCAGACAATGCAATGGTGCAGAACTATTGTTAGGTTTAACTGTAAAATAACCATCAGCATCTACTTGAGGAATACCAGGACTTTGCAACTGGTTTAAAACCTGTGCTTCCTGTTGAAAAAGCTCAATAGCTTTTGAGTTTTCATCTGTAAGAATTTTTAAAACTTTACGCTTACCGCTGCGATCGCTTACTTCAAAAGTAGTACCAAAACCACCTTGTCCTAGTTTTTCAACAACTGTATAACGTCCTTGTAGTAGCATTTGTGAGCCACAGTGGCGACAAGTTGCATTGTTTGCGTTCTCAGGATCAAGAGGATTTGGACAACGGGGATTGATACAGTACGACATTGTAAAAATAGTATTTGCTGATATTGCTAGTTGCGATCACAAGAGCAGTCTATTCGACTTGCATCTAATTTTACATTATCCGTATTTTCACTGTACGAAAAATGATTTATCTAACTTTACTCACTAATATTGAGTATTAAGAATTTCATAGCAATTATTCTTAGGTATTTTTTCGCTACACTAGAAATTAATCCACATCACATACTAATTGTTGCGATTATGGAATCAATTATCGTGGTCGCGCTAATCATTGGTTTCGTGCTGCTCTTTACGCCACGCTCAAAGTCATCATCAAAACCGAAAACCTGTAATTGCCCACTTTATGATACATGTCAGCATAAAGAATCGATCGCGAAAATTATGAACGGCGATCAGGGAAATAATCGTGACTCGACTAAATAAAAACTCTATTAATTGTGATCTTGCTGCAATTGAGATCGGTATAAGTTGAGTGGCTTTAACGATTTGCATAAAGCTCAATACTTAAGTTGTAAATTAAATGTATCTTTTGAAACTGTATACTGCATGATACGTTGCCTATAATCAACATTCCGATACTTTGAACTCAATAAAATAATGTGGATAAACTATCCGAATAGATTCAAGGATAATTTTTATTAAGACAGAAAGCTGAAAACCCTATTTTATGAACTTCTGGTTTCTGCCTTCAGCTTTCTGCCTTTTTGTACCATATTTAACTAGCGCGATCGCTCGGCGGTATTTGCTCAGGTGGTGCTTCTGCTGGTGGCGCAAGTTCGGCATCAGGAGCAATTTCTTCAACAGGAATATTTTCTAGTTTTTCTACCACTTCTTCTGCTTTTACAGCAGCTTCTTTCGCAGCTTCTACCAATTCAGGTGATGGGGGATGAGGTGGAATTGCTTCTGCTACAGTCTCGGTTTTAGCTTCAGTATCAGTAGTCACAGATGTATCTGTAGGTTCTACAGTTGCGCCTGCTTCTGATGTTAGTTCATCTGTAGTAGTACGATTATCAACAATTTCAACCATTGAGTTTTCTGTTGGTTGAGGAGTTTCTAGTGTCTTTTTGCTGACAGTCTGTTGGACGCGGTTCTTTGCACCAGAGAAAATACCACCGATACTACTCTGTATCTGCCCTAAGCGTTGGGGAAGCGACAATTTAGTAACCTGTTCCTGAATAGTATTTTGTACTGCTTCCGTACTAGGGACAGGAGTTTGTTGTGCAGAAGGTGCTAACTGACGACGTAATGAAAGTGTTTGCCAACCAAACCAAACTAAAAGCGCCACACTAGCAATATGACCTAGTAAAAGACCTCCGGTAATACGTGGCGCAAACACCCATAACATCAACGCGTAAAACAATCCTACACCACTCCAGATAAAATCATTTTTACGGTGAATTTCTGGGAAAAAGAAAGCCGCTAAGTAAATGGCTATACTACCAAGACCGACTGTCAGTGCTAGGACATTTGCCAGCATTTTTGTGTTTCTCCTTAACTACGTCATTATCGGGGATCGGGGATCGGGGATCGGGGATCAGGGATTCTCCTTACGGAGACGCACTCGCGTTTGAGGATCGGTTATTAATCTTTGACCAATGACCAATGACCAATGACCATTAACCATTAACTAATTTTGCAAGAGAAGTGTTGATTTCGATACAAATTAAAATTAATTATCTGTGTATTTTGTGCATTTCTACTCGGTCGCTGAACTTTTAATGTCTTCTTTAGGGGAGAAGCGAAAATCTCGGACTACCCTTAAAGATAAAAGATCACGAAAAGTTAGCCACAAAATCTATGACACTACAAAGCTTTGGTGTGATTGGCTTGGCCGTCATGGGGGAGAACATCGCTCTCAACGTTGAGCGTAACGGCTTCCCAATTGCCGTTTACAATCGCTCACGCGAAAAAACCGACAAGTTCATGGCGGAGCGTGCCCAGGGCAGAAACGCTAAAGCTGCTTTTACCCTGGAAGAGTTTGTCGCTTCTCTAGAACGTCCCAGAAGAATCCTAATCATGGTACAGGCTGGCAAACCTGTAGATGCAGTGATTGCCCAGCTTAAACCTTTGCTTGATGAAGGCGACATCATTATCGACGGCGGTAACTCTTGGTTTGAAGATACAGACAGACGCACTCAAGAACTGGAACCTGCTGGATTCCGGTACATTGGTATGGGTGTAAGTGGTGGTGAAGAAGGGGCGCTCAATGGCCCCTCTTTAATGCCAGGAGGTACTGAAAGCTCTTATCAGTATCTATCGCCGATCTTCAATAAAATTGCCGCTCAAGTTGATGATGGTCCTTGTGTTACCTATATTGGTCCTGGTGGTTCTGGTCACTACGTGAAAATGGTACACAACGGCATTGAGTATGGTGATATGCAGCTAATTGCTGAAGCATACGATTTGCTGAAAAATGCTGGTGGATTAGATCACAATCAACTACATGAAGTATTTACAGAGTGGAATACTACTGACGAACTCAATTCGTTTTTGATTGAGATCACCTCCAACATTTTCCCCTACATCGACCCAGATACGAATTTGCCTTTAGTCGAATTGATTGTAGACTCGGCTGGACAAAAGGGTACTGGACGTTGGACTGTACAGACAGCGTTGGAGTTAGGGGTTTCCATACCGACAATTACCGCAGCAGTAAACGCTCGGATTATTTCTTCATACAAGCAAGAGCGTGTAGCTGCATCTAAGGTACTTACAGGCCCTAGTGGCAAATATAACGGCGCCACCAAAGATTTTGTCAACATGGTGCGTGATGCCCTGTATTGCTCAAAAATCTGTTCTTACGCTCAAGGGATGGCGTTGCTATCCAAAGCTTCACAAACATACAACTGGAATTTGAAGCTGAGTGAATTGGCGCGAATTTGGAAAGGTGGCTGTATTATTCGTGCTGGATTCTTGAACAAGATTAAGAAGGCTTTTAACGAAGATCCAGCATTACCTAACCTGTTGTTAGCACCAGAATTTAAGCAAACAATTCTTGACAGACAGGCTGCTTGGCGGGAAGTATTAGCAACTGCTGCTAAATTGGGAATTCCCGTACCAGCATTTAGTGCATCTTTAGATTACTTTGATAGTTATCGTCGCGATCGCTTGCCTCAAAACCTCACTCAAGCTCAACGCGACTACTTCGGCGCACATACCTACGAGCGCATTGACAAGCCAGGTTCTTTCCACACCGAATGGGTTCCGATTACTGAAGTATCCCATTAAATCTTCATCAAGTTATAAGCTGGGAAGATAAAAGTGGCCCTGAAATTCAGGGCCACTTTTTTAGTACCTACCTTGGAAATGGGTGTGGGTGGGAATCTACTTTAAAATCTACTTTAATAAGTACCTGGGCTAAAGCAAAATCTCCATGAATATTTGGAATAGAAAGGCGCTTTCAGATGTCCAGTCGGTAGCGCTTTCTCTATAACTAGAATATAGTCGTTTCGACTAGATTACAAGCTTTTAAGCAATAATATCGACTTAGTAATGATAAAAGCGAGTATAAGACTAGATTTCACTCGTTAAGAGGTAACTTAAAGATGCAGTATATGGCATCTTTAACAAATGACAATCAAGTGGAACCTGGCTTATCTAATGCTTGAACGTGATATCAAAACTGGGAAACTGGCGCAAATCACGGGACTTCACCCAAGCACAATTTCAAAGCTAAAGGCATACAGGGAAATGCCTAAAAGATTAGACAGGGACACTCTAAATTTGCTGTGCAAAGCTCTAAATTGTACTCCTGGTGATTTGTTGAAATACGAGCTGGATTAAAATGCGACTAGCCACAAGCTACAAAACATTGGTTATCGAATCTGTAAAATCTTGTTGAAATCAGAAAGCTTGGACAGAATAGTTTCAAAGAAAATAGACTCACCAAAGATTCATTTGATTATCATGGATTATGACAAAATCAAATCCAAGGAAAGCAAAAGCTGATCAGTGATGCCTAATCCAGAATCATTAATTGGTGATACCCCTAAAGCGATCGCCACTTAATTTGATGCAATGCAAGCAATTTCTGGCATCTGGAGAGCAAACACTATCTCCGGGAAACTACTGTAAAAATGAGCGTCTGATAAATATAAACTGTAACTCAATGATCAACGGCATGAAATTCCAACTGTTATTAGCCTCTTTGTTTTCCCAAATCAAAGGACGCCATTGGTGGCTGGGTGTACTTTTATGGATTGCATTATGTCTACCAGCCGAAGCGTCTGTAATCCTGCGAGTCGCAATTGAACGGGATGCTAAACAGGTTAAAGTTGGCAGTTCTACCGCTGCGGTTGTCAAGGATAGTAGCGGGCGTACTCTGGGACAACTACCAGCAATGAATGCGTATTATGCCCAAGCGGTTCCTGGTGGAGTCGCCCTAGATAAGTGGCGTTCTGGTTTATTTTGGATTGAACCATCGGGTAAGGGGGGATTTGTTTATATAGGCGATCGCTGGTATCGAGGCAGAACTTTAGTTGTCCCCACAGATAAAGGTGTCACTGCTGTCAACTGGGTAGATTTAGAAGAATATCTCTACAGTGTTTTGGGTGGTGAAATGAATAGCCGTTGGCCTTTAGAAGCCCTCAAAGCCCAAGCGATCGCAGCCCGTACCTATGCTCTTTATGAGCGATCAAGACAACGCAATAATCCCATTTACGACTTGGGTGCAAGCCCAGATCGTTGGCAGATTTATAAAGGTGTGATTAGCGAATCTCGCCCCACTTATGCGGCTGTTGATGGTACCGCCGGACAAGTACTAACTTACAAGAACCAACTTATCCTGTCAGTTTTTCATGCTTGTTCGGGTGGACACACCGAGAACGTCGAAGATGTTTGGTTAAGCAAAGAACCATACCTACGTGCTGTTCCCGACTTTGACCAAAATATCCGCGAATGTTACTGGATGAGAACTTTTAGCCCCACGGAAATTAGCAGCAAATTTCCAGAAATAGGTAACGCCAAGCAAATGATTATTGAACAGCGATCGCCTTTTAACAGTGTGAAAACCCTGAAAATAGTCGGCGACAAAGGCGAAAAGGTGCTAAGAGGTGAAGAAGTCCGTACAGCTTTGAAACTAAAAAGTACCCGCTTTAACGTCTCCAACGGTAACGGGGGTTTCACACTCCAAGGACTAGGTTTTGGTCATGCTATTGGCATGAGTCAATGGGGTGCTTACAATTTGGCTTTACAGGGAGCCAACCACCTGCAAATTTTAGGGTATTACTACAAAGGTGTAGCCCTCACGCCAATTAAGGTGAAATAGGGATTGGGAATCGGGGAAAGGGAATCGGGGATGAATCAGTTAACAGTTAACAGTTAACAGTTACCAGTTTAATTTGATAACTGATAACTGATAATTGATAACTGAGAAGTTGTCCCCCGTGTCCCCCTTATCCTTAATCACTCCCTACACCAAGTCAGGAAAAACCTCTTGCACGGCGGGATGTATCAAGCGGTGATTCTGTACATTGACACCTTTGGCTAATGCAGGGTTATTTTTTAGTGCCTCCACTCCCTGATTTGCTAATTGCACCACGTATGGTAGAGTACTGTTATTAAGTGCCTGAGTTGCCGTCCAAGGAACTGCCCCTGGCATGTTAGGAACACCATAGTGCAATACACCTTCTTCAACATAGACAGGGTTGGTATGAGATGTAGGTTGCACAGTTTCTATACAGCCACCTTGGTCAACTGCCACATCGACGATGACTGATCCCAGTCGCATTTGTTTAACTAACTCACGAGACACAAGAACAGGCGCTCTCCGTCCTGTTACAAGAACAGCGCCGATTAAAAGGTCTGCTTCTCGAACTGCTGCTTCGATATGAGCAGAATTGCTGTAAAGTAATTCTACTCGTGAGCCAAAAATAGTTTCCAAGTAGCTCAGGCGTTCTACATTCACATCTAGAATCTGAACCCTAGCCCCCATACCGACAGCAATTTTGGCGGCTTCTGTACCAACTACACCGCCACCTAAAATTACCACTCTACCTGGTTGAACACCAGGTACTCCACCTAAAAGGACGCCTCTACCCCCTTGTTGCCGTTCTAAGAATCTTGCTCCAAACTGCACCGACAAGCGCCCAGCAATCACACTCATCGGCGTCAGTAGGGGTAGTCTGTTTACACCTGTTTGCTCTACTGTTTCATAGGCGATCGCACAAACGCCACTGTTAATTAAACTCTCGGTTAAATTTCGATTAGCTGCTAAGTGCAGATAAGTAAATAAAACCTGATCTTTTTGTAAATATTTATACTCTATTGCTAGTGGTTCTTTAACTTTGACCACTAACTCCTGATTCCAAGCGCCTTCCGGTGTTGGGACAATTTCTGCACCTGAATTTCTGTAGTCATCATCCGTAAATCCCGCACCTGCGCCGGCTTGAGTTTCTACAAATATATTGTGACCACTTTCTTTTAGTACCCTGACACTAGAGGGACTCAACCCAACTCGAAACTCCTGGTCTTTAGTTTCTTTGGGAACACCTATATCCATTCACTGCCCCTTATTAATTTTTGTGTAGCTTTAGTTTGTCAGTCTTGTCCTGAGTATGTTGAATCCAAAAATACGAATTTACCTGAGTTTGCCCTGATATCACCAATTTAACATTGACTTTACTTGGGGATTAGGGAACGGGCATTGGGCATTGGGAAAATCAAATATAGATTTCCCTGTTGTCTTCCTTGTCTTCCTTTTCCTCCCTAATCCCCTACACGGACTTGACGATTTCCTGAGTATTCCTAAAATATATTAAGAATAGTAAAAAAATGTAAAGCATTAGTTGAGTGATATAGCTCAATGTGTAATACCACAAAAGTGTAGTAACTTAACATTTCCCAACAAAGAGGTTTTTTCAAATGATGACACAACCACAACCAAGCGTAAGCCCTAAGCTGGAAGAGCCAAAATTTGGATTTAGTGAATATGCCGAACGCTTGAATGGTCGAGCTGCAATGATCGGCTTTATCCTCATGGTGTTGATTGAATACTTCACCGATAAGGGTGTGTTATCCTGGCTCGGTCTCAAGTAAATCACAAACAAGTACGAATGTACCACTTGTAAGTCAGTGAAATTGATAAACAAGATCCCCGACTTCTCACAAAAGTCGGGGATCTATTTTGTATTTATTCAGTACTATAGCTGTTCGGAAAACCGCCCAAAAGTAGTCTATAGAAGTACTCTGGTTTATTGAAATAAATATAATATTATGATGTAAATGTAGGCTCTAATTTAGAGCGCTAAATGTAGGTGAAAAATTCTCAGTAAATTTACGCAAAAGGTGAACTGAAATCAACCAAGCTGTGATGAATGCTGTAAATACTGTATTACCTCGTTTTTTAAAGTCAGCCTACCGAAAAGAACCGCTAATCAGCGTATTGATTACGATGGGAGTGGTAGACGCGCTGATCGGTGGATTTGACGATGAGTGGTCTTTATTCGCTTTTGGTTTAGGAACAGCAGGAGTAACGCTTTTATTAAAATTGTGGCTACGTCAACAGCGTCGTCCTCTACCTGCTGAAGAGCCTGTGGTACAACATTACTTACCTTCGCGCTCTTCTAGTCCGACTTTACCAATGCTGACTATTGCTAAGAAAAAACCACCCCATTAGGGTTGGAGTTTTAATTTTTATATTTAAGATTAGAAAATTCACGGAGCATCGCCAAATTTATGGTTTTCACTCTTGTGGAGTAATTTTTTATGACCTACAAAAGAAAGTAGGTGTCAGGCGATCGCCCGTAGTTCTAATCTAGAAATATATGAATAATAGTTATAGTAAACTTTTTGACAAAATTACAAGTATCAGATTCAAAATTCCTTTAATGACAGTGGTAAGTATAGCAGGTTCTGTAGCGATCGCTTCTTTAGTACAAATACCACCCGTAAATCCTGCTACTGTTGAAGTCAAACTAAATCCTGAAACTACCAATAAATTTGTTAATCCCCAGCGAATTCATACCCTCAAAAATAATTCCGCAAGCATTAAATCCTTAACCTTCAGTCCTGATAGCAAAACTTTAGTGAGTGGCGGTTCAGATCACGATGGTGTGATTCGCTTATGGAGCATAAAGAATGGTGATCTCATAGGAATTATCCGTAAAGCCCAAAAAACAGCTGTGGAATCTGTGCTGATTTCCCCAGATGGTCAAACTCTGGCTAGTTGTAGTAATGATTACACTGTTAATCTTTGGAATCTCAAAACAAACAAATTTACTCGTTCCTTCATTGGACACACTAGCAATGTCCTATCTTTGGCTACAACTCCAGATGGAAAAATTTTGGCTAGTGGTGGTTTAGATGGTATTCGCCTGTGGGACTTAGTAAATAAGCGTCCCCTAGCAACTTTAGTACACTACAACAACATTTCTAAAATTACGATTAGCCCAGATGGTCAGATCCTCGCTAGTGGTGACACTCAGGGTGTAGTGAAACTATGGGACTTAAATTCTGGTCAACTAATTCGTAAGTTAATCGCCCACACTCAAGTAGTCAGTGGTCTAGCTTTTACCCCAGAAGGACAAACTCTAGTTACTGCTAGCCATGATGGTACGATTAAACTCTGGGATGCCAAAACAGGGAATTTTGCAAGTATCCTGACAAACAACAACAACTCTATGAATCACAATAATTGGATTAATGCCATTGCTATTAACCCCAACGGAGGTATTTTAGCTAGTGCTGGGAAACAAGGCGTAATCCAAGTATGGGATTTAACCACAGGAAAGTTAATAAATACGCTTGAGGGACACAGCGACTGGGTAAGTGCGATCGCCTTTAGCCCCGACGGAAAATTACTTGCTAGTGGTGGTTACGACAAAAGAATTTTGGTTTGGCGCATGTGATACCAATTCCCAAAAATTCCACGACACTTGACACTCCCTTGCCTAAAGGCGAAGGGATTCTTGGTTCATCGAGACCACTTAGATTAGGCTCCTTGCGTCATCTAACCCAGAGGTGGGACTCTCCCCAAGCGTTAACTTTCGGTCTGCCTTGGTGTTCCCGAAGGGTAGCACGAAAATTGCAACTACGTTGCTCTTTATCCGGGGTTTTCAACCTACCCTTTATAAAATTTTCTTAAATTAACACAGCAGCATATCTCTACTAACCACTAACCAATTACACTTTACTGAAAAATGAAATTTCCTCTTCATATATAGGTAAATTAAATTACGCAATTTACCTGGAAATATATACGATACTGACATTAAATTTTAATTAGGGGTAGAAATTAAAATTTTGATTTTTCCCTATACAATGTAGTTAATTTTTTGATCTTTACTCTCTACTAATCTGTCAAGTTTAAATTGATGTACAAGAAAGTCCGTAATAAGAACTACTCTGTGGGTTGTGCAAAGTAGTACATTCCTTATTTTTAAGCACTAAAGTGCTTACTACAAACCCTTGATTCAAACTTGACAAACAACTACTTAAAGTAGAGGGGAAATTTAATGGTTTACTCAAAGTCAAAGAGCAAATTTTGACTTTTGACTTTTGACTTTAAATTAGGAGTCGTGTTATGTGTCATCAATTTAACTTCAACATTTCTGAATTGGAAAATATTGGTTTGTGTTTTGAAGAACTCAGCCACGACCAGAGCGAAAAAGTATCAGGTGGATATAATGTTTTTGCCATTGAGCCTTTTGTAGTTCTTGGACTATTGGGTATTGGTGAAGATTCCGATGAAGGTGATCAAAACTCTGGTAGTACTACAACCAGAAAAAATTACACATCTCCAGATGGACGAACTAAGACTACTGAAGTGGTGAAAAATTCGTGGCGTTCTAATGTAGTAACAAACTAAAAAAATATTAGAAATAAACGCACTCTGCGATAAACCACGCAGAGTACGTTCCTACTTAATCTCTAATTACTAACTACTAATTTGCCATAAAGATTTTGACAGGCTAAGGAGGTTCGTAGTCAGCACTAAGCGTGCTTAAATGAGGGCTAAAGTGCTTACTACAAACCTATCAAAATTAGTGTGGTGGAGTACTACCTTATATTAAACTTCTCAAACGCTGTACTAGTTGCGGTGCTTGTAAAACACCCTCAATTCTATCTACTGGCTGACCCTGCTTAAACAGTACTAGAGTTGGTAGAGCCTCAATTCTATACTGAGTAGCCAATTGTTGGTATTTTTCAGTGTCAATTTTGACGATTCTGATTTGACCTTGGAGTTGGGCATTAACTTGCTCTAAAATCGGAGCCATCATCTGGCAAGGTCCACACCAGTCAGCATAAAAGTCTACTAATACGGGTACATCAGAACCAGATAGCATCTCTTCAAAGCTATTGAATTGCTTTTTTGTAGACATGTGATACGCACCAGTTTTTTATTGTTTGATTTTAATAGTAGTTCCTAGCAGCCCAGATGATTGTAAAGCATGTTTGCAATACTGGGCATTGGGCATTGGGCAACAAATCAAAAGTTCTTAATTTTGACTTTTGACTTACCCTACCCTGCGGGAACGACTTTGTCGAACGGGAAGCCGCTTGCGCGTCTATGACTTTTGACTTGTTTTGTCCTCCTTGTCCCCGATTCCTGATCCCCGATCCCCATTAAGATAGTTAGCGCAATATCTTAATGTACATAACAGGAAAAACAATGGAACTTTTGCCAGAAAATTTACAAACTTTACAAGGAAAAGTAGCGATTGTTACAGGTGCTTCACGGGGAATAGGAAGAGCGATCGCACGAGAATTGGCGAAAGTCGGTGCTAGTGTCGTTGTCAACTATGCTAGTTCTAGTCAAGCGGCTGATGAGTTAGTGTCAGAAATTATTCAAGCGGGTGGAAGTGCGATCGCGCTTGCGGCTGATGTGAGTAAGGAAAATCAAGTTGATGCTTTAATAAAAGCTGCGATCGAAAAATTCAATCGTATTGATATCTTGGTCAATAACGCGGGTATCACACGTGACACACTTTTACTCCGAATGAAACCAGAAGATTGGCAAGCAGTAATTGATCTCAATTTAACTGGCGTATTTTTATGCACTCGTGCCGTCAGTAAAATCATGCTAAAACAACGAGCCGGACGGATCATCAACATTACCTCCATTGCCGGACTTATGGGCAATCCCGGACAAGCTAACTACAGCGCTGCCAAAGCAGGTGTGATTGGTTTTACCAAAACGGTTGCTAAAGAATTGGCCTCTCGTGGTATTACAGTTAACGCCGTCGCCCCTGGCTTTATCGCCACGGACATGACCAGCGATCTTGATGCTGAAGGTATTCTCAAATATATTCCTCTGGGTCGTTATGGTCAGCCAGAAGAAGTTGCTGGGATGGTACGTTTCCTAGCTGCTGATCCCGCAGCAAGCTACATTACAGGACAAGTATTGAACGTAGATGGTGGAATGGTAATGGCATAGAAAAGGCAAAAGTTAAAAGTTAAAAGATCGTTCTTTTGACTTTTGACTTTTGACTTTTGACTTTCATTTTGCCTTTATCCTCTGCCAAACAGTGAAACCTAACAGGGTGATAATACTGATGGTAGTGGCAATTATAACTACCAAACTCATGCCTCGTATTGTCATCGCCAGCCAGTTACAAACTAAAGCAATTGACCAGAGAGTCAGAGCTGCATGGCGCTGAGATAATCCCCAAGCTAGCAAGCGATGATGTAAATGGTCTTTTCCTGGAGTACTGAGGGGGTTTTTACCTGCCAACAGTCGTCGCACAAATACTTGGGTAGTGTCTAGCACTGGCAAAAGCAAAAACAAAACAGGCGGTACTAAAGAAAAGATTGTAGTGGCTTGTAGGTCGCCTACAATAGCAGTTGCGGCTAGTACATAGCCAAAAAAGTATGCTCCGGCATCACCCATAATGATGTGCGACGGATGAAAGTTATGGCGTAAAAAACCTAGTGCTGCTCCTGCTAAGGCTGCCAAAACTAGTGTCGCTGCTGCCCAGTTAGGAAACTGTGCCGAAACTGCCAGTAAACTCATAGCAGTAATAAAGCTAACACCTCCCGCCAAACCATCCATACCATCCATCAAGTTGATAGCATTCGTAATTGCTACCACCCAAAACACCGTTAGCAATGTTGAGAGTAGCGAGTCAATGGGAGTACCAAAAGTAACTTGAATGCTAATGCCATTCCCAACTAACAGTAGCGCCGTCAAAATTTGTACTAACAGGCGAACTGAGGGAGGTAAGCCGAATTGATCGTCGATAAAGCCTACTAGGACTAATATCGAACCTCCCAAAAGAATGGTTAAAACCTGAGCTAGTACCCCTTGAAGTTCAATTGGTCTTAAAAGGCTTGCTAAGATCAAAGCCGCTAGTACTCCCGCGTAGATCGCCAGACCCCCTGCATTGGGCAAAGGTTCTCGGTTCAAACGCCGTGCATTGGGTTGATCAGCCCAACCAACTCGCAAGGCAAATTTACGTACCGCCGGAATCAAACGCCACGTCACAACCCATGCTAAAAGAAATGTAAACACTACTGCTAACCAGCCGGAACCGCTAGGTTCAGCAATACCAAGCGCCTCAAGGAAGCTGTATATATTCATCTATCGCTTCCACCATTAATGCCAGTATCCAACATCAGCATTAAGTGTATAACAATCATTTTTTTTTCTCACTACAAATATGAGGGTATATGGATGTGTCTTATTTTGCTTGCAGTAGCATTTATTGAGGCAATAGGAGGAAATTTGGATTTTTATGGGTGGATTCCCCTACATCCATCAACCTATATCCTCCTATAGCCTAGTTAAAGATTAATAAACTCAACAGCTTATTGCTTGTTGACTTAGCACTCTTGCCTTGTGAGTGCTAAATTGTCTAATGGAAGAACTCACAAATTAAACCAAACTAAAAAATATGGCCAAAATTATTGCATTTGATGAAGATTCCCGACGTGCCTTAGAAAGGGGCATCAATACTCTTGCTGATGCAGTGAAAATTACCCTGGGGCCAAAGGGTCGCAACGTTCTTTTAGAAAAAAAGTTTGGTACACCCCAAATTGTGAATGATGGGATCACTGTTGCAAAAGAAATTGAACTAGAAGATCCCCTCGAAAACACAGGTGCAAAACTCATCCAGGAAGTTGCTTCTAAAACCAAAGAAGTTGCTGGCGATGGTACGACTACAGCAACGGTGTTGGCGCAAGCGATGATCCGCGAAGGCTTGAAAAACGTAGCAGCTGGAGCAAATCCAGTCGCCACAAGACACGGTATTGAAAAAACCGTTGAAAAGTTGGTAAAGGAAATTGCCACAGTCGCCAAGCCAGTAGAAGGAAGTGCGATCGCCCAAGTCGCAACTGTTTCCGCAGGTAATGACGAAGAAATCGGTGCCATGATTGCCGAAGCCATGGAAAAAGTCACCAAAGATGGTGTAATTACCGTGGAAGAATCTAAATCCCTAACTACTGAATTAGAAGTAGTTGAGGGTATGCAGATTGACCGGGGTTACATTTCCCCCTACTTTATCACCGACAATGAGCGGATGACGGTGGAATTTGAAAATGCCCGCATTCTGATTACCGATAAAAAAATCAGCAATATTCAAGATTTAGTACCTGTTTTAGAAAAAGTTGCCCGTTTGGGTCAACCCCTGTTGATTATTGCTGAAGATGTAGAAGGCGAAGCTTTGGCGACTTTGGTAGTCAACAAGGCGCGTGGTGTGCTGTCAGCTGCTGCTATTAAAGCGCCTGGATTTGGCGATCGCCGCAAAGCAATGTTGCAAGATATTGCTATTCTCACCGGTGGACAGTTAATTTCCGAAGAAATCGGTTTAAGCTTAGATATCGTTTCTTTGGAAATGCTGGGAACTGCCCAAAAAATTGCCATTGACAAAGACAACACAACCATCGTTGCTGGTAGCGAACACTCAGGCGACGTGCAGAAGCGGATTGGTCAAATTCGTAAGCAGTTGGAAGAAACTGATTCGGATTATGACCAGGAAAAATTGCAAGAACGCATCGCCAAGCTGGCTGGTGGTGTGGCTGTAATTAAAGTCGGTGCAGCCACAGAAACTGAACTCAAAGACCGTAAGTTGCGGATTGAAGATGCTCTGAATGCCACCAAAGCTGCTGTAGAAGAGGGTATAGTACCTGGTGGTGGTACGATGTTGATTCACCTATCTACAAAAGTTGCCGAAATTAAAAACAGCCTCAACGACGAAGAAAAAATTGGTGCTGATATTGTTGAGCGATCGCTAGATGCACCCCTGCGCCAAATCGCAGACAACGCTGGTGTCGAAGGTGCTGTCATCGTTGAAAAAGTTCGTACTACTGAATTCAACGTCGGCTACAATGCTGCTACTGGTGAATTTCAAGACATGATTGCCGCAGGTATTATCGACCCTGCTAAAGTCGTGCGTTATGCCCTACAAAACGCAGCTTCTATTGCTTCTATGGTTTTAACCACCGAAGCTGTTGTTGCTGAAAAACCTGAGAAGAAACCCGCCGGTGGCGCTCCCGATATGGGTGGTATGGGCGGTATGGGTGGTATGGGCGGTATGGGCGGTATGGGTATGGGCGGTATGGGTATGGGTATGATGTAGTCTCATACTGTCTGTATCTACAGATTTTGAAGCAGTTTGTCTTACCAAGGCAAACTGTTTTTTCATTTTAAACCACGTCTACTTTAAGAACTATAGTTTTGTAGTTTTGTAGGTTGGGTGGAACGGAGTGTAACCCAACCTACATAATGTCCTTTTTGAAAAACTCCTCTTTTCAAGATGGACGAGGTTTAATTAGTAATCTTAGTAATTAGTAGTTATTAGGGGTGCATAGCTGTAGGCCCATACAGTGGTAATACGGTTCGATTAAGGATTTTTCGGCATAATTTTGTCATGTAGAGATGCGAAATTACCCTGGAGAATCTTGCTACGCGTCTCTACTATTGATCCTTGACCCTTGACCATTAACTATACTAACTATTTAGGTAAAATAATATGGCTAAAAAAAAGCATCACTCAAATTCAATAGTAACTGAAGCAGATCACGAAGATTTTTATCATTATCCTGGAACTTTACCAGGAACCATTATTGTTGATGCAGACGCGCCACCATCAAAGATTGTATTAATCGACTATAATTCCATTGAAGCAATTAGCAAAGAAATAGAAATACCAGAAGAGTGTGCTTCTTATCTAGATACTAAGTCAGTAACTTGGGTAGATGTGCGTGGTTTAGGTAGTGAAGATATTTTACAAAGATTGGGCCAGGTTTTTGAGTTACATCCCTTGGTTTTAGAAGATGTTGTGAATGTGCCAGAACGCCCAAAAGTCGAAGATTATGAAGACCAACTAGTCATCATTGCGCGTATGGTTATACCTAAAAAAAAATCTCATGGTTTCCATAGTGAACAGGTGAGTTTTGTATTAGGAAAACATTACTTGCTGACGGTTCAAGAAGAACCAAAACGAGATTGCTTTGAACCAGTGCGATCGCGCATTTTTAAAAATAAGGGTATTATCTGCAAAAGTGGACCAGATTATTTAACCTATGCTCTCTTAGATGCAATTATTGATGGCTTTTTTCCTGTGTTGGAAAAATATGGTGAACGTATTGAAGATTTAGAGGATGAAGTCATCGCTCAACCTACACCAAAAACATTAAGGAAAATCTATAAAGTTAAACGAGAATTACTACAACTGCGTCGTGCAATCTGGCCCCAACGCAATGCACTTCATCGGTTGATTCAAGACGACAGTGAAATGATCAGTCATGAAGTCCGTATGTATCTGCGAGACTGTTATGATCATGCGGTGCAAGTAATAGATATGGTAGAAACCTATCGAGAACTTGCATCGGGCTTAATGGACGTTTACCTTTCGGCAGTCAGTAATAGAATGAATGAAATCATGAAATTGCTAACCGTGATTTCAGTAATTTTTATTCCTCTAACTTTTATTGCTGGCGTTTATGGAATGAACTTTAATACAGAAAAATCACCATATAATATGCCTGAGTTGAACTGGTATTGGGGGTATCCAGCTTGTTTACTAGTGATGGCACTAATAGCCTTTATCTTGCTATACATTTTCTGGCGCAGGGGTTGGCTAGAAAATAGTTCGAGGTTAGACCGTTAAATAAGTTGACAGTTAACAGTGATCAGTAAATTACTATAGAACCAATAACTGATAACTGATAACTGTTTAGCAAATAATTGCCCATAAAAGTTTTGACAGGAGTTTATATATATGGTAGCGAGAAATGAGCAGAATTTAATTTTTTTAACGCTGTATGTTATTGGCGTAGCTTATACATTTACGAAAATGATTGAGTCCATCGACGACAAAATTAAGTTTATTTATGAGAAAAAAATTGTTGATGATCAACTCAAAGACAAAAATCTTCAAGATGATATCGGCATATCTTTTAGACTTAGTCCCTCATATTTTATTGATGAATTGAAGGAATTATCTGTAAGTATTGAGAATAAGTCAAAAAACCAAGCTTTGTATGTAGACTGGGACAACTGCTCTTTAGTAGTTGAATATAGTAAACAATCGCGGCGAGTAATTCGCAAATCACCAGATTTAACGCGTGATCTTGCTGTACCGCAAAGTCTTAGCTTAATTGCTCCTACCAAAACTCTTTCAGCAGCAGTGGCCGCTGAAGATGTTTTTAAACTGGATGAGTTAACAAAAACATACCAAGTTAATACACCTTTGATTAATATCAAGACCTTGGAAAAAAGTCCTGTTAAAGCGCAGAGGTTATTATATCAAGATTTTATAGATAGAAAACAAGAATTAAAATTTTCCTTGCAGCTAGTATTGAGAATCTCCGAATTGCGAGTTGGTTTAGTTCCAGGTGAGAATAAACCCACCATGTGTATTGTCGATTGTCCTTTTACAATCAAAAAACTACCTTGGTATTATGCAATGCCGTGGAATAAACGGCGTTAATTTCTTAAGGGTTGAGGATTTAAGGCCAGAGTTGTTAACAGAACAAAGTCATTCAAGACTAAACTAAATATTGGGAGAGAGTAGGCGTAGGCGGTTGCAGATTAGCCCAGAGGTGGCTAATTTGAGGAAAGTCCGGGCTTCCGAAAGACCAAACTTGCTGGGTAACGCCCAGTGCGAGCGATCGCGAGGATAGTGCCACAGAAAAATACCGCCTTCTTTCAGTGAACAGTGAACAGTTATCAGTGAACAGTTAATATCTGATAACTGATAACTGATAACTGAAAAGGTAAGGGTGCAAAGGTGCGGGTGCGCCACGAGGCGCAGTGTGTGAATGAACGATTACCGAAAAGGAGGTGAAAAGTTCCATAGTCTGTCCAGTCAGACGATGAGCCTAAGAGGTGCAGCGTCCAGTGGATGTTAACTGGAGGTGAAACAGCTACCTTGAACAAGTACCCTTGAGCCGAACTTGGGAAGGCAAGACGAGGGGCAAGGCTGAGAGACGATATGGTGACAAAAAAGGAAGTGCCAAAAGACCTACGGGAAATTGCAGCCCCTATCCGCTACCCCAGGTAGGATAGCGAACAAATCCCAAAAGCCATACCGCGCTGCTAGGGATTACCAAAGTTAGTCAGATGGAGCTACTAACTCAAAGGTTGAAATAGGTAAAACTGGCTACCCTATTTCTGTTCGGGATACCACAAAGAGTGGGATTGGTCAATCTATAAGGCACCACCTAAGTCGTCTTGCTTGAGTCACACACTGTGAACGTGGGAAGTTCCAGGAGAATAGGCAAACAGTCTACCGATGAAACTCCTGTGAATGGCGGAGGTTCCGTAGTAGTCCGAGGCAGGGAAAGCCTGCCACATGGCGAAGGGAACCAGTTTACTAGAAGACCAATGCTGATGTAACTGAATGTAAACAGGGAGGAATCTCCACGTGGATGTCAGTGAAATGCAGAGGAAACTTAGCCAATGGGCTACAAATGACAAAGAACTTAAATTCTTTGACATTTACCACCTTCTCTATGACAAGGAATGGTTGATGAAGGCACACGACAAAGTTAAATCCAACACGGGCAGCGTTACTGCTGGTTGCGATGGAATTAATATGTCAAGCTTCGATGAAAATTTGGAGAAAAATCTCCAGGAAATAATCGAAGAACTAAAGTCGTGTGCCTTTGAACCACAACCAGCACGTCGGGTGTACATCCCTAAACCTAACAGCAAGAAACGCCCCTTGGGTATTCCTGCTATACGGGACAGGATTGTACAAGAAGCCTTGAGGATGGTTTTAGAACCAATTTATGAGGCAGATTTCAGTCGAAATTCCTTCGGATTCCGTCCGAATCGATGCACAATGGATGCTATCAAATGTATCCTGTGGTACGCCCAAGAAAATAAGAGAATGTTCTGGGTAATTGAAGGCGATATATCGTCCTACTTCGATGCAATTAACCATAAGAAGTTGATGAAACTTCTGAAACATCGAATTAAAGACGAGAAAATCCTCCAATTAATTTGGAAATTCCTGAAAGCAGGTGTCATGGAAAATAAAACCTTCCGCGACACACAATTGGGAACACCGCAGGGCGGCATTATTAGCCCACTCCTGGCAAATATTTATCTTCATGAACTTGATAAGTACATGGAGAAATATACCGGATTATCCACCAAGGAAAAGAAGGTAAGGAGAAGGTCAGGACATAGCAATTTTGCCTATATCAGATATGCAGATGATTGGGTTGTATTGTGCAACGGAACTAGACAACAAGCTGAAGATATGAAAGAGGAATTATCTAATTTTCTCCAGACAAATCTGAAGCTAAAATTATCACCCTCAAAAACTAAAATCACTCACCTCAATGACGGTTTTAATTTTCTAGGGTTCTGGATTAACAGAGAAATAGGTCAAAAGGGAAAGATGACAACTAAAGTCGAAATCCCCAAGGATTCTATCAAGAATGTTCTTGACAAAATCAAGGCAGCCACAGATAAGAGTACCTACAATGACTCAATTTCCACTAAAATCCTTGCCCTAAATAGAATCTACGGTGGATGGTGTCGCTATTACCAATATGCTACCGGAGCCTCTAGCGTTTTCAATGAAGTGGAATATCACTTATTTTGGAATTTAGCTCACTGGATAGCCAGAAAAGAAAAACTAAGTATTCCAGAAACAATCAGACGCTACAAAATAAACGGTACGCTTGGTACAGGCAAATACACCCTGATGAAGCAATTAAAATCCCAGAGGTACAACAAGGCTTTCTACAAACAGAACCCATACCTAGAAAATACCGTTATCCAAAGAGAAAATCTCCCAGAGGATACGTATTGGACAGGTCATGAAACTCGTAAAGGTATGGCAGATTTAATACCTATTGTTCTGGAAACAGATAACTATATCTGTCAAGCCTGTGGGTGCAAAGTTACAAGTAAAACAGCACAAATTGACCACGTTAAACCGTTTAGTCAATTTAAGTTAGCCGAAAACGCTAATAGGCTGGAAAACTTACAAACACTTTGTATCCCATGTCATAAGAAGAAAACCTACGGTTGAGTCAGACTAGTAAATGGAAAGCCGGATGCTTGGAAACTTGCACGTCCGGTTTGGAGGGGGGAATGGAGAAACGTGCTATACGGTAACGCGCTGTGTTCCTACCCTACTAAGAGCGCACCAGCAACATCGAGAGGTGTTGGCTCGGTAAACCCCGGTTGGAAGCAAGGCGAATGGAACTATGGTTGGTCTTTTACCAGTTTCACAATAAGAGCCGCTAGAGGCGTCTGGTAACAGTCGTCCCAGATAGATAACCGCCCTCTTGATTTAAGAGAACAGAACCCGGCTTACTACCAACTCTTTCCCAAGATGGAATGATAGCAATCACAAGCTACATTCCATTCTTTTTTTGTCATTTGTCATTTGTCATTTGTCATTTGTCATTGCTTATTCGTCCTTGGTAAGGGTTTTAGGCTTGTTTACTTTTCGTAACATGGTTGGGTTTATCTCCGCTGATTTACTTACAGATTTAATTTTATTGTTGTTCGAGTTTATCTAATGCTTCTTGAATTGCTTGTCTGATAAATTCAGCAGAGTTAGGCAAGCTTTTTACTTTGTTAAACATTGTTTCGGTCACTTTCACCGCGAGCATCTTATTTAATGATTCTTCTCCTTCAGGAGTAAAACCATATTTTTTTAAATCAGGATTACCACCTTTACGTGCCATTAAGATAACTACATAAATATTGACTTATTAGCTAGTTAACCAATATATAAATTAAATGGGGACTATTTGGCTGGTAACTTATTAGTCCCCAAATCTGTCAATTTAAATCAACAGACAATCATTATGTTATCAAGAGAATCGCTCAAAAACCTTAGCTTGCCACAATTACAGCAACTGGGGAGAAAGTACGGTATTCAGCCACTAGGTAACTGGGGAAAAAAAGAAGCTTGGGTAAATATGCTTGCTGCATTTCCATACAAAGCTATTGAGCAAATGAGGGATGGAGTCGGAATACATTCACCGGGAATAGAAGCGTATCATGCAATTAATGTTGCACTTGATTTACTCGGTCAACCTACGGTTACTCAAAAAGCATTGATACGTGCTACTAAAAACAACGAATGGTTAAAAGATGAATATTCTAGAAGATATCAACAGAAGCTTCTAGATTTGTGGAGTGTAAAACTCATGCTTGAGCAGTGTCAAAGATTACTAGCTAAATAAAAACTGACTATGAAGCATGGTAGTGGTCAATAAGTAATTATGCCCCTCTAGATAGAGGGGTTATTATTGTGAAGTTTTCCCAAAATACACAGATAATGAACCTATATGGAATCAAATAAAGCTATATGTTTTAAAGACCGTATACACTAAAGTTGTACTTTATTTGTACAAAAAACAGGACTAATGATTATTGACCTATACTTTTTTGAGAGTATAAGGTTCTAGATTCCACAACTGTAACGGCACTCAATGTGGGACTTAGTGTAATGCCTGTGCCTGATAAATCTAAAATCTAAAATCTAAAATCTAAAATCCAAAATCGGATGACCCTCGCTTATCCACGCCGACAACGACAACTTGAAAGTCTAGTCAGAAAATTAGGTTTGGCAGTAGAAGGACCAATTAAATGGGAACTGCTGGACTTAGCACTGACTCATCCGACCGTATCTGATTCAGCAAATTATGAACATCTGGAATTTGTTGGTGATGCTGTAGTGCGGTTGGTGTCAGCAATTGTGTTGTGGGAAAATTATCCCAATTGTCCGGTAGGAGATTTTGCGGCAATTCGTTCGGTATTAGTGAGCGATCGCATTTTAGCCCAGTTAGCACGCTCTTACGGTTTTGAACTATATTTACTTGTGGCTGGCAGTGCCACTGCTGATAAAGTTGGTCAACAATCGAGATTAGCAGATGCTTTTGAAGCAGTTCTAGGAGCGCTTTACCTTAGTACTAACAATCTTGATTTAATTCGTCCTTGGCTAGACCCTCACTTCAAAGAACTAGCAGCAGAAATTCGCCTTGATCCAGCCAGACTAAACTATAAAGCTGCTCTCCAAGAATGGACTCAAGCGCATTTTAAGGTTTTACCAGAATACCGAGTTGTAGAAATTAGTCAGCCTCATAATAATCAAGAACGTTTCATCGCTCAAGTGTGGCTACACGGACAAAAACTTGGTGAAGGTAAAGGACGTTCGATTAAAGCTGCCGAACAAGCCGCCGCAAAAGTTGCTTATTTAACTTTAAGTACACAGGAAGAACACTGAATTTGTTCACAGACAAAATTTATATATTCAGGGTATTTAACAATGACAATTGTTATAAATCCTACAGAGGATTGAGTAGAGACATAAGGAACATCGTGTCTCTACTCTTGACTCTTGTACAGACGCGAGGAACATCGCGTCTCTAATGACTAATGACAAATCAAATTAAAATCGCTGTCGTTGGAGTGGGGCGTTGGGGTGTACATTTGCTGCGGAATTTTCTGGAGCATCCCCAAGTTATGGTTGCAGCCGTGGTAGACCCGAATCCAGAGTGTTTAGCAAAGATAAAACGCCAATATTTTTCCAATAACACTACAAATAATCATGTCTTATTTACAACTGAGTGGTTAGAAATTAAACAAATCATAGATTTAGATGCAGTAGTCATTGCTACTCCTGCCAGCACACATTACTCCTTGATTCATGATGCTTTAGATTGGGGATACCATGTTTTGGCAGAAAAACCTTTAACTTTAGATCCAACAGAATGCCATAAACTTTGCCAGCTAGCCCAAAAACAGCAACGACAACTTATGGTTGATCATACTTATCTATTTCATCCAGCAGTGGAACGAGGGCAAACTTTTGTTCAAGCAGGAGAATTAGGGGATTTGCGCTACGGTTATGCTTGTCGCACCCATTTGGGGCCAGTTCGCCAAGATGTTGATGCACTATGGGATTTAGCTGTTCATGATATTGCAATATTCAATGCTTGGTTAGGTCAACAACCAGTGAGTGTAAAGGCTTCGGGTAGGGTGTGGCTACATGGGGGACATGGGGGACAAGGAGGTATTTCTCCCTTGTCTCCCTTGTCTCCCTTGTCTTTATCTAAAAGACTTGCCGATCTGGTTTGGGTGACACTAACTTACGCTAATGGTTTTCAAGCTTATATTCATTTGTGTTGGCTGAATGCTGATAAGCAGCGACGTTTAGTGGTTGTGGGTAGTCGAGGTAGTTTGATTTTTGATGAAATGTCAGCTGTATCACCTTTAACGCTGCTCCATGGGGAGTTAGAAGTGCAAGGGAGTAATTATATTCCTATAAATCAAAGCCAACAAGTGCTGCAAATCGAAAAAAATGAACCATTAAAACGAGTGTGCGATCGCTTTGTTAGCTGTGTCCACAATAATAGTCCTTGTCCAGTTTCATCTGGTTGGGTAGGGACACAGTTAGTAAATATTCTCGCTGCTCTGACAGAATCACTTAACCAGGATGGCAAACCTGTTGTACTGAACACAAATCTTTACTAAGTTCTGGCTTTTGGCTAACAGAGTTTAGTTCTCCGACTTTCCCATTGTCCTCATTTTCTGTTGTCTCCTGGCGGGTATCTATCAACGGTAAAATAATACTCACTGTTGTACCTTGATTGATACCTCTACTTTCAAGGGTGATCCTACCTCCCATTAGTTCAATTAAGTTCCGTGAAATAGCTAGCCCCAGACCTGTGCCGCCAAATTTGCGTGTAGTAGCATCATCCACCATGACAAATGGGCGAAATAGCTTTTGTTGCTGGGTGGGATCAATCCCCACGCCTGTATCTTGAACACCAACAATTACCTGGGATTTACTATCAATTTGTTCAATTTCTGTTGTAATTGTGATGCTACCTTCATCAGTAAATTTAGTGGCATTACCAATAATATTAATTAGTACCTGCTTCAATTTGGCAGGATCAGCATTCACCACAATTAACTCACTCATCTGTTGAGGAATATTTAACTGCAATCCTTTTTGTTGAATATTCACAGATTGCAAATTAATGACCTCTTTGAGTAATTTCTGAAGTTCAATTGGTTCTAAAGATACAGAGAGTTTACCAGCTTCTATTTTGGAAATATCAAGCAATTCATTAATGATGCCTAGTAGGTGAATTGCTGTCTCATCAGCACGCTTGAGGAACTCTAGCTCTTCTTCGCGGTTATCACACAAATCATCTCGAACTAGGCGAATACAGTTAATAATAATGTGTAATGGATTTCTCAATTCATGGGAAGTTGCTGCTAAAAATTGGCTTTTACTCTGGTTGGCGTTTTTTGCTTCTTTCCAAGCTATTTCTACTTCTTCCGCCCAAGCTTTGAGCCGTTCTAGCATTTGATCTAGGGCTTGCGCTAGTTGATTGAACTCTCGAATTTTTAAGTTGTGCGGGACTGGTACTGTGCTGTGGTAACTGTGGAGATTGAGAGCATAGTCACGCAATTCTTCAACCGGAAGCGCTAGACAACGAGCTAAATACAAAGATGCCAACACACTAGCAGCAATTAAGCCAACTGTCAAAACGATCAAAATTAATTTGATTTGCCCTAAATCATACAAAGCATTATCTAGACCAGTAACCGCTAAAATCACCCATTTTTGCTGTTTTCCTTGAATGATTGGGCTGTCAATAGCAGTGTAACCAGCAAGTAATTCTTCTCCCTGTTTATCAAAAAATAGATGCAGAGTATCTTGTTTACCAGCAATGGCATTTTTCACTATCATTTGCAGACGTGAAGCATCTATGTGCTGGGCAATATTACTACCAATTCGACTGGCGATTGGATGTGCTAAAATTATGCCGTTTTCAGCAATAACAACTGTAGAGCCTGTTAGTAAACCTGGTTTATTCTTGATTTTTTCGCGTAATAATGCTGATTTGAAAACTAAGTTATGGCGCCATTGACCAGCCCGATCATAGACTGGCGCTGATAGCAATAATTTCAGTTTACTTTGTTCATCTCTATTACCGGTTGTGTTTAAAGTTCCTGGTAACAACAGCTTTACTTCTAATCCGTCGCTAGAAAAATCAGGATTGGACTGATTAAGAGGTTCCTGACCACACGTACTAGCACTTATTTGATTGCTATTAGAATCTACTAATTGTATGCATTCAATTTGCCGTGCTTGCTGTTGCGCTAGTTGATTGATAAACTCTTCTTTTTGGGCAAGTGTACCTGATTGAATCACCTGTGTTTGAGCAGCAGTAAGTAAATTAGCTTTTAAAGCAGAGATTGTATCTGCAATTTTTTCTCCTTTGAGAACGGCACTTGCTGTTAAATTTTGACGAGCAGTTTCTAAAAGGCTGTAACGTGCTTTTTGATAGGCAACTATTTCACCTATCAATAAAACTGGAACAGACAGAAGCAAAATCTTTGATACTAAAATCCGCCGAAAGGAGGATTGACGCTGGTTAGCCATCGGCACTCTCACTTGGCATTTGCAAACCACAACAGCAACCAAATGCAATTATATTTACTACTATTTTTAAACGATAAATATTGGTTGATGACAAAAATTTTAAACCATTAGATAGCTGGATAGCAAAAAAATATATATTATACAAACCCTGAAAGCAACTAGTTATAATTACAACTTTGACCAGATGCAAATAAAGTTGTGAAATTAGTTGTAAACAGGAGTTTGCCAGCATTATTTTTTGAGAATCCCAAGTCAAAATATAGACAAAATATACAAATCAAAACAATGGTGCAATATCGACCTTATACTACTGTGGTTTTAGCCATGAGTGCAGATGGCAAAATAGCCGATGTTACGCGATCGCCTGCTCGTTTTGGCTCTAAGAGTGATAAAGCACATCTGGAAAACAGAATTGCTGCTGCTGATGCAGTCTTATTTGGTGCTGGTACTCTCCGCGCCTACGGTACGACACTAACCGTAACAAGCCCACAATTACTGCAAAATCGGATACAAGGGGGTAAACCCCTTCAACCAGTACATATTGTAACTACACACTCAGCCAACCTAAATCCGGAAATTCGCTTTTTTCAACAGCCAATTCAACGTTGGTTACTCACCACAAGCACAGGGGCAGTTTTTTGGCAGAAACGACCTGAATTTGATCAGATTATGGTCTTTGAAACAGAAGAGGGAAAAATTGATGTTGCAGCAGCTCTGGAGCATCTATCAAAATTGGGAATAGCACAATTAGCAATACTTGGTGGTGGTGAACTAGTCGCCTCGATGCTGGAATTAGATTTCATAGATGAACTTTGGCTGACTATTTGTCCCTTGATTTTAGGTGGTGCTGCGGCGCCGACACCAGTTGAAGGTAAAGGATTTCCATCACAACTAGCTCCTCGTTTGCAACTTATACAAGTTGATAGGATAGACCAAGAAGTTTTTCTTCATTATCGAATTGTTAGTGATTAGTTGTTGGTCATTTGTCATTTGTCTCCCCACAATCCCCGATCCCCGTTGCCCCTTATCCCCAGAGGGGGCCCCACCTTCCCCGTTGCCCCACCATAATAGGTAAAATGATTATTAACTTTTGTATCGGAAGCTCGCGATGGTGGAACAATTAAGACCTCGCTACTCTGTTGCTTGGATTAACAAAATTGCCGAAATTCCCGAATCAGCCTGGGATGCTTTAGCACTACCACTGACAACACCGTTTTTAGAGTGGAATTGGCTGAACAATTTGGAAACTTCAGGTAGTGCTACAGCTAATACAGGTTGGCTACCAAATCACCTGACTTTGTGGCGAGATAGGACACTAGTTGGTGTTGCACCACTTTACTTGAAAGGACATAGTTATGGTGAATTTGTGTTTGATCACCAATGGGCTGATTTGGCACAACGTATTGGTGTGGAATATTACCCCAAAATGTTGGGAATGACACCATTTACTCCTGCGGAAGGCTATCGATTTTTAATAGCGCCTGGGGAAGATGAAGATGAGATCACAGCAATTATGGTACATGAAATTGACGCTTTTTGCTCAAAACACCATATTTCTGGTTGTCATTTTCTATATGTAGATCCCCAATGGCGTCCTGTTTTAGAACGCTGTGGTTTTACTACCTGGCTACACCACAGCTATATTTGGGAAAATCTTGGCTTTCAAACTTTTGATGATTATTTGGCAGTATTTAATGCTAACCAACGTCGTAATATCAAGCGCGAACGTAAAGCAGTAGAAAAAGCTGGTTTACGATTACAACCCTTGAGTGGGGAGGAAATTCCCAAGTCTTTTTTTGGGTTAATGTACGAATTTTATGCAGATACTTGCGATAAATTTGGCTGGTGGGGTAGCAAATATTTAACAAAGCGATTTTTTGAGCAGTTACACGAGAATTATCGCGATCGCGTTTTATTTTTCGCTGCATATAATGAACAAAATCAGCAGCAACCAATGGGGATGTCTTTTTGTTTATTCAAGGGCGATAGAATGTATGGGCGCTACTGGGGTAGTTTTCAAGAAATAGATTGTTTACATTTTGATGCTTGTTATTATGCCCCGATTGAATGGGCGATCGCTAACGATATCCAAATCTTTGATCCCGGTGCAGGTGGACGCCATAAAAAACGTCGTGGTTTTCCTGCACAGCCTAACCACAGTTTACATCGTTTTTACAATAACCGTTTGCAAAAAATTTTGTGTTCTTATATTGATGAAGTAAATGAACTCGAACAGCAAGAAATTGAGGCAATTAATGCAGAAATACCATTTTCTCAAAAAATAATTGATATTTCAAAATAACTTTCATAATAATATAGGACTTACGCAATAGCTCTGTGAAACTATTCTTCCTTTGTGTTCTTCGTGTCCTTTGTGGTACCCTTCGGGTAGACACGAAGTGGCTTCTGAAAGTAGCCGCTTGTGCGTCTACGTTTTTTCATTATTTTGCGTAAGTCCTGGAATATTTTGAGCTAGATCAGAATTAAACTTGAGAAAGGATGAAAAACTCCTGAATCAAGTTTACGTTTTACGGTAAGTATGGGTTTGAAGTTGGAAGATATAGCGCAAATAGATAATAAGCTTTCTCAGCGTCATATTGATCTTGATCCTGGTGGATATTTCATTATTTACTTAGAGCAAGAAACAGGGCTGATTTGTGCCAAGCATTTCACAAATGTAATTGATGAGCATGGTTTAGCAGTAGATCCAGAAACAGGAAAAGTAATTCCTGCACGAGGAAAAGTAGCACGAACTCACACAACAATATTTACAGGTAGGACAGCAAAAGAATTATCTGTGGAAATATTTGAAAAAACAAAGCCCTGTCCCGTGACTCAGCTAGACCACGCAGCTTATTTAGGTCGAGAATTTGTTCGTGCTGAGATTGCTTTGGTGACAGGGCAAGAGTATGTTCAAGATTAGTTGTTTGTTGGTGGTATTTCAAACAACAAACAACTACGAACAAACAATTACTAACTATCAGAAGAAGATGGTTGAACAGCCAGATAAATGTAGTAAGTCGCCATTGGGATGACAGTTGCAGCAATTAAAAGTCCCACAACCCAGGCGATCGCATTACCTTTTTCGGCTGCTTCTGTTTTCCCAAAAGTGCCTTCTACCTGTACTTTTTCCACTATTTGGGGTGGGCCGGGATCGGGTTCACCAGAAAGTACAGTGATTAGGCGATCACTAGCATCTAAAAACGCTTGATTATATTTGTCACCTGATCGCAAAGGCGCCATCAGGGTTTCATCTACTACACTTTTGGCAATTTCGTCTGTCAATAAAGACCGGACGCGATCGCCACTAATCATTGCAGCACCGTTGGTAACGGTATCAATCATTAATAAAGTTTGATTGGCTTGGGCATCTGCTGTCGGAAACCATTTTTCAAACAATGCTTTTGTAAAGCTTTCCGGGGTTTCACCATAATCTAAGCGGCGTACCGTGACAAATCTTACTTCGTTCCTGGTGTTCTTTGCCAAATCCTCTGAAGCACTACTAATCTTGCCTTCATTGATACGACTAATAACTTCAGCTTGGTCTACAACCCAAGTATTGGGTGTGAAATTTGGCATTTCATATACACCTGTGGCAAAAGCAGGTGTAGCAAAAAATGCAGATACTAGAATTATCACCACTGGCAGAATCAGCCATTGGATATGTTTTTTCCAATTAAATAATTGGCAGAAAAACTGTTTCATTGGATGAATGTATAAAGACGGGCTTTCACCAAAAATACTACACAAATGCAGGACAAGTCTCACCTTTTGTCAGAGACTTGAAGGTAAAAAACTATCAGAATAATACGGGAGCGTGAGAACCCCTACCTTTCAAGGAGGGGATGAAACGCAACCCGAAGGACTTTAGTCGGGCGTTTTTCTTACTTCCCACGTTGATTTTCAATATACTTTTTAACTACCTCAGTACTGACCTGACCTGTTGACGCTACAAAGTAAGTCGGAGTCCACAAAGCAGGTAGTTTTTTTAATTCTGGGAATTCTTTTCTTAAGTGGTGTGATGCTCGACCCTTCACCCATCTTGCAATATCTGCGGGTGATTCGTGGGTGGGTGTATTGAGAAATAAATGTACATGGTCGGTTTGAATTTCCAAAGCAATTAACTTCCACCCATGCTCAGTGACAAGTTCAAAGATAATCTCTTGTAATCTACGCGCTACATCCCCTGTTAATACTGGTTTACGGCGTTTTGGTACAAACACAAAATGGTAATTAATTGAAGATACTGAATTTTCAGTACGCCTGTACTCGTGGTCTTCCTTAGAAAGTTTTGCCATCTTCCGAAATATTGTTGACTTTACTTATAGCAGCAATTATAATCAACAACAGAAGGTGATGACAAGTTGTACAAAACGATACCCCTTAAAGCAACGTTTACCGATGAAGAAAAGGTATTTTGGGTTGATCAGTGTGAACACGCTAATAGTCTTATTAATTCAGCGATTTATCACACTCGCCAAACTCATTACAGCAGACTTGAACAGACGGATGATGCGTTTACAACTTACTGGCGTGGTGATGAATTACGTTACGGTTGGAAGACGTATAAATGCAGTACGACTTACCCAGAACTAGACAAAGTTCTTAAAGAGAATCCACATTACAAAGCGATGGCTGCACAGTCAGCACAGCAAACTCTTAAGACGGTTGGAGAATCAATCACTAGCTATAACGGACTAGTTAATGCTTATTACAAAGGTGAAGTTGATAGACCATCATTGCCAAAGTACAGAAAACGCGGTGGTCTTGCTGCCGTAACGTTTCCGCGTCAAGCACTCAACTACAAAGGTGGTTGCTTCTACCCATCAATTAGTCGTGATACTAAGCCACATCTGCTAACTGAAATTGCCCTACAATTGCCTGAATTCATTGATTCAGATTGGGTTAAGGAAGTAACAATACGTCCTTATCTTGGTGAGTTTTGGATTGATTGGGTTATTGATGATGGCAAAGAACCAATTGACAACAATCCCAAGCTTGATTACACCCAAGCATGGAGTTTTGACCACGGTGGCACTAACTGGTTAACAGGTGTTTCAACTTGTGGTAAAAGCCTAATCATTGATGGTCGCAAACTTAAATCAATGAACCAAGGTTATTGTCGTTTAATTGCGAAGTACAAACAAGGAAAATCAGATTTTTACTGGGACAGCAACCTTGATAGAGTGCAGTGCAAACGCAATAATCAGATGCGCGACGCTGTTAACAAAGCAGCACGATTCATTGTCAACCAATGTCTTAATGACCGCATAGGAAACCTTGTTATTGGTTGGAACGATGGACAAAAGAATGGTTCTAATATGGGCAAGCGCGGCAATCAAAACTTTGTGGTCATCCCCACAGGGAGATTGATTGAACGCTTGAAACAACTTTGTCCAGAGTACGGAATAAAGTTAACAATCACTGAGGAAGCATACACCTCAAAAGCGTCTTACTTAGATGGCGATAGCCTCCACAAGCATGGTGAAAAACCCACAAGATGGAAACCGTCAGGTAAAAGAGTAAAACGTGGATTGTACAAAAGTCGTGATGGTCACGTCATCAATGCTGATTGCAATGGCGCGGCTAATATTGCGAGAAAAGTAGCCACACAGCTAGGTTTAAATCTAGCCAAGTTGGGTAGGGGAGCATTGACACTCCCAAGACGAGTTGATTTGTTTAAGGGATTAACCAAATCATATCGTAAACGTTGCGGAGTGGGTCTTCTAGACCCCGTAGCAACATCAGTTTAGAATCCCCCGTGTTTCAACCGGGGGAGATGTCAAGACGACTGAGGCTATCCCCAATAAATTAGGAAGTCTACACTCTACCGTAAGGTAAGTGTAGGAAGTTCACGAATTTCTTCTCTTACACTCATCAGGATTTTACCTAGATGGTTTTCACCCGTTTGATCTGCACCACAGCCCCAAAAATAATCTTTTGGAGAATTTTCTACCAGTAATTGATCGCCCGTAGTGAGCAGAACTTCTCTAATATCAGCATGGGTGAGAAACTTTTTGAGTACAGCTTCTCGCATGATGTTAGTCTTAACTATCTCCCAATCTAAACGTACCTTGCGGGTACAACACCGTCCTAATGCTGCTGCTTCTTCTGGCGTCTCAACCCCATGAATGACGGGTATAATGACTGCATCTAGTGTTCCCACAAATTTTTGAGCTTGATAATAATGCTCTACTGTCCGCCAATAAATACCGTCAATTTTAATCTCGTGGGGAGAAAAGTTAGAAAAACAGCCATAAGGCTCGTAAGCTTTGTAAAAGTAAATAGTCATTTTAAAGTTGCTCTTTTAATACTTCAACTTATATGATGCCTGGAGTTGTTGACAGGCAAAAGATAGCGTCTTCAAAAAAGTTGGATTTTTGACTGTTGTAGGCAAAGTAGTAAGCTGGGAATCGCTATAATTTTTATGAGCTTTGGGAAAAAACAGCCATGTTAGAGTATAATCTGCCGAGTTATTTACCCTCTGCCGAAGAACTACCGGATTCTGACGAAACCCCTGTGGATAACGAACTGCAAGAATTGATACCAGGCTTACTCAAAGCTATATTATTATTACTCTGGGCAGAACGCATGGACTGGTTTTTCGGGGTAGATATGGGTATTTATTATCACCCTGATAAACCTCCTATTGTGCCAGATGGGTTTTTAAGTTTGGGCGTAGAGCGATTTTATGATGAGGAATTACGTCCAAGTTACGTGCTTTGGGATGAAAATGTAGTCCCGATTTTGGTGCTAGAGGTAGTTTCTCAAAATTATCGCAAGGAATATACTACCAAGTTGGATGATTATGCAGCTTTGGGTGTGCTTTACTACGTAATTTATTCTTCTCGTCGTCGCCGCAAACCACGTTTGGAAGTACACAAGTTAATAAATGGGAAGTATGAATTGCAAGCAGAAAATCCTGTTTGGCTACCAGAAATTGGCTTAGGAATTGGTTGCGAACGTGGAAGCTATAGCGGGGTAACGCGAGAATGGTTGTATTGGTATGACGAAGAAGCTAAACGATATCCTACGCCAGAAGAACAAATTAAACAAGCAAAGCAGCGTGTTGAAAAGCTGGCGGAGAAGTTACGCGAGTTAGGGATAGATCCAGATATTATTGATTAAAAAAGCACCTCTAAGCTTGAGGTGCTTCAAACATTTTTGACCTAATTTATTACATCACCACTTTCTCTAACATTAACTTAGAAGCTTTGAGTGATTCTGGTATACCGACGGGGTAATCTCCTGTGAAACAAGCAGAACAAAAGCTTTGTGGATCTTCTCCCGTTGCTATCAGCATTCCCTCCCAACTCAGATAGGCTAGGCTATCTACTTCTAATTGCTTGGTAATTTCCGCTACTGATTTTGTGGCTGCAATTAGTTGCTCTTGACTATCGGTATCAATGCCGTAGAAACAAGGGTGAGTCACTGGTGGTGAAGAAATTCGCATATGTACTTCTGTAGCCCCAGCTTCACGCAAGGTTTTGACAAGTTTGCGGCTAGTGGTTCCCCGGACAATCGAGTCATCGACAATGATAACTCGTTTACCATTGAGTACATCTTTGAGGGGGTTAAGTTTCATGCGGATGCCCGACTCGCGCATGGTTTGAGTAGGCTGAATAAATGTGCGTCCGACGTAGCGATTCTTAATCAGTCCTTCGGCGTAGGAGATACCGGAGGCTTGAGAAAAGCCAATGGCAGCAGGAATTCCAGAGTCAGGAACACCAATGACAATATCTGCGTCAATAAGTGATTCTTTTGCTAATTGTCGCCCTAACCGCATTCGGTAAGTGTACAAGCTTTCATTGTGCATGACACTATCGGGGCGAGCAAAGTAAATCATTTCAAAGATACACAGCTTGCGTTGCTGTTGTGGACTCCAGTGGTAGGAAGCCAAACCCTCTTCTGTAATCCAGACTAATTCACCTGGTTCCACATCCCGTAAGTATTCGGCACCAATAATATCTAAACCGCAAGTTTCAGAAGCAAGCACATAACGCACTGGATCGCTTCTCAAAGTACCAATTACTAAAGGGCGAATACCATTCGGATCACGAACACCCATTAAACCAGCAGGTGTAACAATTGCGAGACTAAAAGCTCCACTCAGGCGATTAAAAGCTTTAATGCTGCCCTCTAGCCAATTTTGACCTGCATCTATTTCTTGAGCGATCGCAAAAGCAATCATTTCGGAATCAGTTGTTGTCACCAAGTTACAGTTATTCTCTAGCAACTGTTCACGTAACTGAATTGTATTGACTAAATTTCCATTATGTGCTAGCGCAATTTTCCCTAAACTAGTATCGACCACAGCAGGCTGGGCATTAACTTTTCGGCTCGAACCTGTGGTGGAATAACGAGTATGACCAACACCCATCTGACCAGGCAAGTTGCTTAAAATTCCTTCGTTAAAGACCTGGGATACTAAACCCATATCTTTGTGCAGATGTACTTGTTCTCCATCAAAAGTAGCAATGCCAGCCGATTCTTGTCCCCGGTGTTGAAGAGCATATAATCCAAAATAAGTGAGTTTGGCTACATCTTCTTCTGGTGCATAGATGCCGAAAACACCGCAAGCTTCTTCTGGCTTATCTGATCGAGTGTCCTGATGAATCATTTGATTATTGATTGGTAGAGGCTGGTCATCCGCAGTGATGGGATGGGTGGGAATCATGCTAGCTTTGCTCCTGATGAGGGTGTCAAGTGACTAGGATTATGTAAATAGATGGATGCAAAAACATTAATAAATGGTTAACCATCTATTAAAACAGTAGCGTAATTATTATTTTCGCAAAAGCTAATCAAGGGCGAAATGTAAACTGCCCAAAGTATGAAATTCGCTTCATCTTTAGATTATTTAACGTTCTTGGGTATTGGTATAAATGGCTAAACGTTTTGCGATCGCCTTGGAGTAGCGATCGCCCATTTCCTCAATCCTAGCGTTGATTAAAGCTTGACCATCAGAGGTTAAAACCCGCAAGCCGATTTCGGAATTCCCAACTTTACCTAGTTTGTGCCATTTTTGCTCCAGGTTTTGCTGTAAGTAAGATTCCCAAATTTCTTGTTGTTCTGGTGCTACAGAAACTACAATCCGTCCACCACCTTCGCCAAACAATACTTCGTCTAGACGCTGCGAATCATTTGCAGGTAAGTTTAAGCTAATTTCTGCACCCATTTTACCTGTGATACAACTTTCAGCCAGAGCTATAACCAAACCACCTTCAGCACAATCATGAGCTGAACGTACCCAACCTTGGCGAATTCCCTCGCGACAAGCTTTTTGTACCTGTCGTTCCCAGTCAAAATCTGCTCGTGGTGGTTTCCCTGCAACAGTACCATGAATACTAGCTAAGTATTCTGAGCCACCTAAAGTTAAATCAGAAGACAATCCACCTAACAAATAAATGACATCGTCTGCTGTTTGCCAAGCTTGACCGCAAATTTTACTGAGATCAGGAATCAATCCCACCATACCCACAACCGGAGTAGGATAAATAGGCTGGGGATTACCTTGAGAATCAAGAGTTTCATTGTATAACGAAACATTACCCCCAGTTACCGGGGTTGCCAATTCCCGACAACCTTCAGCCAAACCACGACAAGCTTCTGCTAATTGCCAATAACCAATCGGTTTTTCCGGACTACCAAAATTGAGGTTATCTGTCACCGCTAGAGGTTCTGCACCCACACAGCTTAGATTGCGTGCTGCTTCTGCGACTACCGCTTTTGCACCTTCGTAAGGATCAAGATAAACGTAGCGGGGATTACAATCGACTGTAGCAGCAACACCCGATTTTGGATTTTGGATTACCCTGCGCTTCGACACGGAGTGGCTTCCGTAGGTAGCCGCTGACGCGTCTATGGATTTTAGATTGGGGATTTCTTCTAATGGACGCAAACGAATCACCGCAGCATCAGCACCACCAGGTAACATTACCGTATTGTTCTGTACTTGATGATCATACTGGCGATAGACCCAGCTTTTAGAAGCAATTGTGGGATTATCGAGCAAAAGCAACAAAATATCATTCCAAATATGAACTTTTCCTTTAATTTCTATGCCAGCAGTTGTACATGGAGGTAAAGCATCTGGTGTCCATTCCCAGGCTTGACGCACATATTCCGGTAGTTCTGCGAGTAATTCCCTCTCATACAAAGGTGTATTTTCTGCTAAAGCTGTCGCAGGAATTTCGGCTGCGATTTTACCTTCAAATAGAATCCGCACAACTGGTTCAGCAATAACTGTACCAGCAACAACCGCATGAAGTCCCCAACGATGGAAAATATCAATTAACTCTTGTTCCCGTCCTTTTTGGGCGACAAATAGCATTCTCTCTTGAGATTCGGAAAGCAGATATTCATAGGGAACCATCCCGATTTCGCGCACAGGTACTTTATCTAAATCAAATTCAATCCCTACACCACCTTTGGCTGCCATTTCTGAGGTGGAACAGGTGATCCCAGCAGCACCCATATCTTGGGCAGCAACAACTATACCTGTTTTAAAAGCTTCCAGACAAGCTTCAATTAAAGATTTTTCCAAAAAGGGATCACCGACTTGCACCGCCGGGCGATTATCCATTGATCCATCACTGAGTTCAGCACTAGCAAAACTTGCGCCCCCCATACCATCGCGTCCGGTGGTGGAACCGACATATAAAACAGGATTACCAATACCAGATGCCCCAGATTTGACAATTTCGGAGGTTTCCATTAATCCCAGAGCCATGACATTGACTAAGGGATTGCCAGAGTAAGCAGGGTCAAAGTAAACTTCGCCGCCAACGGTGGGTACTCCCACACAATTACCATAATGGGCTATTCCTGCAACAACACCACTAAATAGCCTTTGTGTTTTGGGGTCTTCTAAAGAACCAAAGCGGAGGGAATTTAAAATGGCTACGGGACGCGCACCCATTGTAAATATATCACGCAGAATTCCTCCAACACCAGTAGCGGCTCCTTGAAAGGGTTCAACTGCACTAGGGTGGTTGTGAGATTCTATTTTAAAAGCCAGTCGTAGTCCATCACCTAAGTCTACAACTCCGGCATTTTCACCAGGACCAACTAGGATGCGATCGCCTGTGGTAGGAAATTGTTTCAGTAAAGGGCGAGAATTTTTATAACAGCAATGCTCCGACCACATAACCCCAAACATACCTAGTTCAGCTTTGTTGGGATGACGCCCTAGTCGTCGGACTATTTCTTGGTATTCTTCAAGTTTAAGACCTTCAGATGCAATTTCTTCAGGAGAAAAAGGAGGTTCGCAAGCGGTGGTCATGGAAGTATGCACCAAGGGGACAGATGATTATTGTATCGATTTTCTGTCCCATTCCCGTAATCAATTGAAAATAGGGAACTCTTAACAGGGAATAGGAAACGGGCAAATCCTCAACAGATGCTCAAATCTGCGTCAATTTGCTATTGATCTTCTGGTTATACCAATTCTATATGAAAACGCATACAAAGACCCCACCCCGGCTTCGCCACCCCTCCCCGCTTGCGGGGAGGGGTTGGGGGAGGGGTAAAATTCTATGCAGCTTCACGAAGAATTGGTATTAACTGCTTATGTTAGTTTTAGTTGCTAGTGTGGAAAGACAATTATTTTTATTGGTCAATAGCAAAAATACGTAATTTTTTAGCTAGAGTTCTGGCAATCAGTAATACTTCAGTATTTTCACGAATACCAAAAATAAAGACGATTTCATAATATATATATTTACTACATTCACAAACCAGTAAAACTTGAACTCTGAGTTTGTTGTGTAAACATCGCATTATTTAAGGCTTCGTCAAAACTCAGTTCTGAATTCAAACAGGTTGTTTCACTTGCTATTTATTATTTGCAAGTATCGACATCATCACAATATGACAGCGATCGCTTGTATCAAAGACACTTTTTGCAGGATAACCATTTTGACTATAAGACTCCTATTTGATTTTTGTTGGCGTAGCCTGCGCTCTGCGCTTAAAAAACTCAGTATAATTTCTGTTCCCTATTATAAATCATAAGGGTTTTGGGTAATCGGTAATCGGTAATGGGAAAAATCTTCCAGTTCTTCTAATTACCAATTACCCAGACAACACCGCTACTATAAATTGGGCGAATCCCTCTAATTTCATTCGGGGGTGTTCCCTCAATGAAAAATATTCCGGATACTTATCCCAAATTCAGAACATAACAGAAGCACTAAATACCGCTTATATCAGCAAGATTGATACTATCTCATCATGTAATAAGCAGCCTCATTATCGTCATAATACAAAACTTATTTTCAGTTTTGATGGCAAGAAGTTTTGCCATATACAAATTTACTGAGATAAATTGGTGATGACAATCACAAGCGTTCATGATTAAGATCCTATTCCTGCAATTGCCAAACAGAGATAATAAATGACAACTGAACTCTAGCCGAGTCATTAATAGGGAACACACTAATTGCTGACTGTCTTTAAAAAGGCAGTCGGCTTTTTATTTGTGAATTTTTATTGGTTGATTGTTCCCAAAAACAAACAACTACCAACCACCAACCAAGACAAATAAAATATCCCCACAACTTGTTGGTAACTTGACAGAGATTTTGCCAGAGCCACTAGCAAGTGTGGGGAGTATGATGATATTAAGAAATGATGATCAATATGCAGGTGCTATCTTCCACTTAGACCAACTAAGGTGGAATTACACCTTGAGACAGCGTGAGTACTCACTTTGAATTAGGACATCGCTTGGATGATGTAATCAAAGTAAGGTGCTGCTTCCAAAGAATCGTCTGCATTCAGTAAATCAAGGGAGGCTTTTTTCAGACAGTTGATGGCTTCTACCATTCCAGGTACAGGAACACCCAAGGAATTGTACATTTCTCGCACACCAATCAAACCAATCGTTTCAATTGGTTCTTTGTCGCCTGCAAGTATGCCATAAGTGATCAGGCGTAAATACCAGCCAAAGTCACGGATACATAAAGCACGCTGGCGTTCTCCGTAAGCATTCCCCCCTGGCGAGATAAAATCAGGACGCTTTTGCCAAAGCTGTTTGGTAGCTTCCTGAACTATCTTTTTTTCATTTTCAGCTAGGGTACTAACAATACGTACCCGCTGTTCACCAGTTTGCAAAAAATCTTTGATGCTTTTGAGTTCGCCACTGCTAGGATAACGCAGTTCGTCGTCAGCTTTGAATATAACTTGGCTTACTACAGTCATGATATTGAATCACGAGATTTATTATTTGCTAGTTTAACGAGTCTTGTGTCCACAAGTGAAGGGGGATCGGGGATTAGGAACTGGGTATCAGGAATTAGGGACACGAGAGACAAGGAGGACAAGGAGGACAAGGAGGACAAATAGACGCGCAGAAAAACTAATGACCAATAACCATTAACTCTTGACCATTGACTATTGACCATTGACCATTGACCATTGACTATTGACAAATGACTAATATTTCTTGGAAACAAGGTGAATTAATAGAAGTTAACATAACAGACACAACTGATACGGGCGATGGTGTGGGACGATCGCACCAACGGGTGGTGTTTGTACCAGATACTGTACCAGGCGATCGCGCTCTTGTCCGTCTAGTACACGTCAAATCTACTCATGCTCACGCCAAGCTGCAACAAATATTACAACCTTCTAGTTACCGGATTCGACCAAGCTGCATTGTGGCTGATAAATGTGGTGGTTGTCAGTGGCAACATATAGATTATGAATATCAGCTAGAAGCAAAACGCAATCAAGTTATTCAAGCTTTAGAACGTATTGGTGGTTTTGTGGAACCACCTGTAGATAGGGTTTTAAGAGCGGCTTCTGCTTTAGGTTATCGCAATAAAGCCACCTATCCTATGGGTGTATCTGCAACTGGAAATGTCCAAACAGGCTACTACCAAAAAGGTAGCCATCAATTGATTAATTTAAATCAATGCCCAGTACAAGATTCACGATTAAATTCTTTATTGGCAAAAATTAAACAAGATATTCAAAAGCGAAATTGGCCAATTTATAACGAACAACACCACACAGGAATAATTCGTCATCTTGGTTTACGCATTGGTCGTCGGACAGGAGAAATATTATTGACTTTAGTAGTCAAAGATTGGAATTTACCAGGTATCAAAGATCAGGCACAAGAATGGCTAAAGCACTATCCTACTCTAGTAGGAGTTTGTTTAAATCATAACCCAAAACGCACAAATACTATTTTTGGATCTGAAACTCGTTGTATTTCTGGTATTGCTTACCTGCGAGAAGAATTTGCAGGTTTAGAATTTCGTGTACGTCCAGATACGTTTTTCCAGGTTTCTACGGAGACAGCAGAAAATTTGTTACAGGTTATTCAATCAGAACTGCACTTACAAGGAACTGAGATACTACTTGATACCTATTGTGGTATTGGTACGTTAACTTTGCCCTTAGCAAAACAAGTTCGTCAAGCAATTGGGTTGGAAATACAACCGGAGGCGGTAGAACAGGCTATTGACAATGCTAAATATAATCAAATTACTAATGTTACTTTTATGACAGGCGCAGTCGAGAAATTACTGCCGCAACTGGAAATTAAACCGGATATTGTTTTACTAGATCCACCGCGTAAAGGATGCGATCGCCAAGTTGTCGAAACTTTACTAGAATTTCAACCAGAACGTATCGTTTATGTCAGTTGTAAAGTAGCAACTCTCGCGCGTGATTTGAAATTATTTTGCGAAAATGGTGTATATACTCTTACACGTGTACAACCAGCAGATTTTTTCCCTCAAACCGCCCATGTAGAAGCAGCAGCCTTTCTTGTGCGATAGCTATGTTGCACAGGTGCGATGAATCCATTCACAGATATCCATAACATCGCATCATTTCAGTTGCGTTAAATATATATAAATCTTTTAAAAAAAACTCAAATTGGAATTTTGTAGTCTAGCAGATAGTAAAAATGCTAAACTTGAATTAAGCTAAAAATATAGTTCTAATTGTGCAAAAATATAGAAGCCGCATGGGCTATTCTCAAATATGAATTGGGTCGTCTAAACTAAAGTTCGGCAGATGAAAGAGTATAAATATGCTCTTTTACGTATGCACAGCACTTTTTGAATTGCTAACTGCTTGGGCAGGTTTACTTAAGCCGTTTTATGTGAGACAGCCCAAAATCATTAGGAGAGCCAATGCTCCCTAGCATTTTCAAAATTTAGTTCCAAAGACGTTAGGTTTGAAGGCAACACGACCACCTCACAAATTATCAGGGTGCCTGTGACAGCAAACTGATGTCTAGCTAACTCTGAAGCTGCGGGGTTTCTCTTGTGATCACCATTTCACTTCGTCCAGTAGGACGTAGTTGGGGTACTATTAGTTTTGCCTCAACTCTATATCTCTGTCCAATATTAGATTTACTTCTGGCAGAAATTCCCACGCCTATGCAAGCCGAATTACGACTAGGACTCCAAGAAGCTCTAGTTAATGCGGCTAAACATGGCAATAATCTAGATCCTAGTAAAAAGGTAGTAGTACGTTTTTCCTTAATAGATAATAAATATTGGTGGATCATCTCAGACCAAGGGGGAGGTTTTACTCCTTCTTGTAATTGTGATATAGATCCAACAGAGTATCTACCACCAGATGAATCAGAAAACGGTCGTGGTTTATCTATTTTGCATCTTGTTTTTGACGAAGTAGAGTGGAACACCAAAGGTACTGAGTTAAGACTTTGTAAGCAATTAGAGCAAGCTCGACCGCGTATACCGTTATTGCGAAATTAGAGAATGAATAGGTGATTAGTAAGTGGTAATAGGCAAACCAATTACCAATTACTAATTACCAATTACCCTTTTCCGTGTGTAGGACAAGGTGGTGCAGAAATAGAGCGATCTAACCAACCTGTCGCTTGTTCTAACCTTGTTAAAGCTTCTTGTGGTTCTTCCTTAAGGAGGAAGACAAGAGCTGCTGCTAGTTGTTCACTAGCACGAGCGTTACGGTTAGACTTGAGGCGATGCCAATCATTAGGAGAAATACTCAATCTCTCCATGAGAGATTGAGCTAATTCTACAGTAGTAAATTCACTCAGTTGACTGTTTTTAAGCGGCTGTGTAGATTGAGACATACACTCCAAGGTATTGTCGCATTTACCTTTACTCTACTACTTTAATGAAGCAGCCTCAAAAACCGTCAGAACCACCACAAGAGGATAATCAAGAACTTGATTTTGAACAAGAACTGTTAGAAGTCGAGCGATCGCTTGTGGCTTTAAAAGAACGTTACCAACAGGTGCTACGCGATCGCCGTCAACAAAAACAATTACAATATAAACTTTATAAACTCAGTCAAGATAAAAAACCAACACCAGAGATAGAAGCTGAGTTACGCCAAATTCAACAGCAGTTAGAAGTTTTAGAAGTGTGCTTAGAGAGTCAGCTGTTTTCTTGGCGCAGTTTTAGAGAGCCTTTTTGGCAAGCGATACGCTTTGGTGGATTAGGCGTTATCATAGGTTGGTTATTTAAGTCGTGTGCTGGGTAGGGATCGGGGATCGGGGATCGGGGATCGGGGATCGGGGATCGGGGATCGGGGATCGGGGATCGGGGATCGGGGATCGGGGATCGGGGATCGGGGATCGGGGATCAGGGATTTATTTAAGAACTAAATCTTTTAAATTAAAATTTAGAGTCTACAATTCTAAAAATGTCAAACTCTAGATTTTATGTTCGGATACAAACATGTCAAATCAAAGAATAGTAGAAATATTACGAAATGGTCAGCCTGATGATTCACTAGAAGTTAAAGGCTGGGTGCGTACTAAGCGTGAATTAAAAGGTTTTGCTTTTATAGAAGTAAATGATGGTTCATCTCTGGCAAATTTGCAAGTGGTAATTAATCAAGATTTACCAGATTATGAAAATATTTTAAAAAAATTAAATACAGGTGCTTCCGTGGAAGTGGCTGGAGTGTTAGTTGCTTCTCCTGCTAAAGGACAACGTGTGGAATTAAAAGCAGATAGCGTCAAAGTTTACGGAGAAGCTGATCCCGAAACTTATCCTCTGCAAAAGAAACGCCATTCCTTTGAGTTTTTACGAACAATTGGACATTTGCGATCGCGTACTAATTCCTTTGGTGCAGTTTTCCGTGTCCGTAATGCTTGTGCTACAGCTATTCACCAATTCTTTCAAGAGCGCGGTTTTATGTGGGTACACACTCCCATTATTACCGCTAGTGACTGCGAAGGTGCAGGAGAACTTTTTAGTGTCACGAGTTTAGATTTAAAAAATATTCCCCGCACAGAAAATCAAACAGTAGATTATACTAAAGACTTCTTTTCTAGACCAACATATTTAACAGTTAGCGGTCAACTAGAAGCTGAAATCATGGCGATGGCGTTTAGCAACGTCTACACTTTTGGTCCCACCTTCCGTGCGGAAAATTCCAACACTTCTCGTCACTTAGCAGAATTTTGGATGGTTGAGCCAGAAATGGCTTTTTGTGATATCCATGGGGATATGGATTTAGCTGAAGAATTTCTCAAATATATTTTTAAATATGTGCTGGAAAAATGCCCAGAAGACATGGAATTTTTTAACCAGCGCATTGATAATACTGTCTTAGCGATCGCAGATAATATTATCAACAATCAATTTGAACGTATCACCTATACAGAAGCCATCAAACTTTTAGAAAAAGCCGATGTGCAGTTTGATTATCCTGTTAATTGGGGTTTAGATTTACAATCAGAACACGAACGTTATCTTTGTGAACAATTGTTCAAAAAACCAGTCATTGTAACTGATTATCCAGCCCAAATTAAAGCCTTTTATATGCGCTTAAACGACGATGAAAAAACCGTCGCTGCAATGGATATTCTCGCGCCGAAAATTGGTGAAATTGTCGGTGGTTCTCAACGGGAAGAACGTTTAGAAGTGTTAGAAAGGCGGGTACTCGCGCAAGGAATGAAACTAGAGGATTTGTGGTGGTATCTGGATTTACGCCGTTACGGTACTGTTCCTCATGCTGGTTTTGGATTGGGATTTGAAAGACTCGTGCAATTTATGACAGGGATGGGAAATATCCGCGATGTGATTCCTTTCCCAAGAACGCCAGAAAGCGCTGAGTTTTAGTTTCGCGCAGAGGCGCAAAGGCGCAGTTAAAGATAATAGTAGGTTGGGTAGAGCGATAGCGAAACCCAACAAAGCCTTGAAAATGTTGGGTTACTCTATCTTGAAGCCGCGCAGAGTTCGTCTACGTTCCTCAACCAACCTACTAGTTTGCCACAAAGATTTTGATAGGCTAAGGGAGTTCGTAGTAAGCAATACGCGTGCTTAAATGAGGACTAAAGTCCACCCTGCGGGTAGACACAAAGTGGCTTCTGAAAGTAGCCGCTCTTACGAGCGTCTACACTACAAACCTATCAAAATTAGTGTGGTGGAGTACTAGAGTCTAGTGCGTGAGCTTTCTCTTCTGTTTCTCAGTAAGCTTTGTTAATATAGCAACATCAAAATCTGGTAAAGGCTGTTGAGGCTGCGTTGTAGAGGTAAAGTCATGTTATTTTTGTTGCTACATATTGACAATGAACGCTATGCCTTGGAAAGTCAGCAGGTTGTAGAAGTGCTTCCGCTCGTAGTCCTCAAAACCCTTCCCTATACACCTGAGTACTTTGCTGGTGTTTTTAACTACCGAGGGCGGATTGTGCCAATCATTGACTTGTGTCAGTTGATTCGGGGGAAACGCTGCTCTGAGCATTTGAGTACTCGTATTATCCTGATTAACTACAAGGTAAAGCAACAGGCTGATAGCTCACCATCCCAAACACCTTATCTTTTGGGTTTGATGGCGGAACGGGTTGTAGAAACCTTACACAAGTCTGAAACTGAGTTGGTTGATCCAAATATCCAAATAGACGCAGCACCTTATTTGGGTAAGATGATCGTAGACGAGCAAGGCATTATTCAGTGTGTACACGTAGATGCCTTGTTATCAGATGTTGAGCAAGTTCATCTTTTACAAAAACTAGGGGTGTAAGGGTGTGGGGGTTTAGGTGTGTAAATGACACAATCTATTATCGAAGTTTTACTGAAAAGCAAGATAGGTTTCGATGCCAGTTCAATTAGCTCTGGGATGATTGCCAGAGCGATCGCTCAACGGATGGCTCATTGTAAAATCACAGAGATCGAAAGTTATTTGGGAAATTTGCAGGAATCAACTCAGGAATGGGAGGCGCTGATCGAAAGCGTGATTGTTCCTGAAACTTGGTTTTTTCGAGAGCGGGAATCGTTTAATTTTCTCAAGAGTTATGTGCTTTCTGAGTGGTTGCCAACTCAACCCAAGGGTGTATTGCGGGTTCTGAGTATCCCGTGTTCTACCGGGGAGGAACCTTATTCGATTGCGATCGCGCTTTTAGAAGCAGGGTTAACAGCTACAAAGATTCACATTGATGCTGTTGATATTAGCAAAAACTCTCTGCTCGCTGCCCAACGAGCAATCTATGGCAAGAACTCGTTTCGCGGCAATACCGTCTGTTTTCAAGAGCGCTATTTTCAGCCAACAGAGACAGGATACCATCTCTGCGAGCAAATCAGACAGATGGTTAATTTCATATATGGGAACCTGGCTGATCCTCATTTTCTGGCTGGTACATCGCCCTATGATATTGTCTTTTGTCGCAACCTGTTAATCTACTTTGATCCTGCGACAAAAAAGCGCACGCTTCGAGTTTTAGAACGGTTAGTCACCCCAGAGGGATTGCTGTTTTTAGGACATGCGGAAGCTGGGTTACTCCTCAACACGCGATTTATCCCAGTTTGTCACCCACGAGCATTTGCCTATCGCAAGTCAGTAATACAAGCAAGCGATGCTCCGAAGGAGCCGCTACGCGATCGCAAACCTACCTGGGAAAAACACCGCCCAACTCTCCAAAAAACACCTTTAAAAGGGATCGGGGATTCTCCAGAGGAGACGCTTCGCGTAGACGCGTCAGCGGCTTCTCATAGAGTACGGGGATCGGGGAACAGGGGGTTTTTAAACCCTATAGGGGAACAGACTATCAAGCAGCCACAGTCTATCAAAATCAATACTGAAAATTTACCAAAAGATTCCCAGCCGAACTTATTAGCCACAGCCAAAACCTTAGCTAATCAAGGTAATTTGGCTCAGGCGGCTCAATTGTGCAATAACTATCTCAGTGAAACTCCGGACAGTGCGGAGGCGTATGTCACCCTCGGTGAGGTGCAGCAAGCGATGGGGCAGAATCAGCAGGCTGCTCAGTCTTTCCAAAAAGCTCTTTACCTACAACCAACTTCTGAAGAGGCACTTACTCATTTGGCATTACTTAAGGAACATCAAGGAGATGGGGATAGTGCTGCTTTGCTATGGCAAAGAATACACCGACTTCAGAAGTCTGAGTAAACAAAACTATTTCCTTCTTAGTGTCTTAGTGTCTTAGTGTTTCAAAAATGATTTTTTTCACCACCAAGACACCAAGACACCAAGAAAAACTTATCTTTGAGACTTACACCTTGACAGGGTTAATAAATTTTTTCAGTTTTGAGGATGTCAGCTGTTAATCTCATTCTCCACTTGGGAAGTATGAGTTCAAGAATAAGTAAGACAGTGCAAATAACAAAAGTTTGTAGTGTAGACGCTCGTAAGAGCGGCTACTTACCCTACGGGAACCCCTTCGGGGAACAGAAGCCACTTTGTGTCTACCCGCAGGGTGGACTTTAGTCCTCAAGAAAGGACTAAAGTCCTTACTACGAACTGATTGCAATAATTTGACGTTGTTAACATAGTTTGATTTATTCTCACCGACTTACTTATACGCCAATACAGTTCAGTTAAGAAGAAATGTAGGTTGGGTTGAGTGCAAGCGAAACCCAACAAAGCCTTGATAATGTTGGGTTACTCTGCGATCAGCCGCGCAGGGCGCGTCTACGTTCCTCAAACGCCAGGTGCTACAACTCTTGGGACCCCCGCAACGCACTGGCTCCCCAACCTA